>JAHLVZ010000172.1 GCA_019058165.1 Candidatus Heimdallarchaeota archaeon | reverse complement strand
AACTACTAAGCATATAATTATTTTTTCAGGATAAATTGTTGAGTAATATTAAGAAATTAATTGAAAGATGAAAAAGGTAGTTGAAAGGAAAATAAGTTGCTTTTCAACATCAGATTCAGTGGAACTCCTAATTCAACAACTAATTCTCTAGACTTAGTTATAGAGAAGCTCAAGAAATGTTGATTTATGAGAGAAAAACGGCTCACTTTAGATTTTAAAGCTTAAAATTTAATACAAAAGCAAAGAAAGTATATTTGGACCCAGGGGCTCCCTTCAGAACAAAATCCGATTGTGCTAAAAGGGTGTTGAAGATTGAGGGAGCATCCCCAGGTTGAAAATGGTCTTTCCATTAGATAGTCTTGGGATACTTGTACAACTTGATCTAGAAATCCGGCTCAGGAAAAATCTATCTCCTGTAGCAAAGAATATAACATCTTCCTTGTTCCTGTAATGGATTTTTTCCTCAAGTTGCTCGAATCCCAAAGTAATATCTTTTTGAATCCTATAAATCTTTACCTTAAAACTCATAGTTGATTGTTCACGAATTGTAATTGTTGTTTTACCAAAACTATTCTTTTCTGGTGAGAAATTTAGAAGGAAAAACAACTAACTAAGTTTTCCACTTAACCCGTTTTTTCTCAAAACCCGATTTGAAACGATCTTGAATTCGCAAAATGAAATGAAGGTTCTTTCTGCGAAAGAGCTCTCTGATTTTATTTCAAAAAAATACTCAAAGCTTACAAATTTTAGCTAAAAATTTATTATAGATTACACAAATTCTTTAATTGTCCTTGAAGGGCACCCAGCATTTTGCTCGGGAGATGACAAATGGTTGGGAGCCCTATCAGGACACTCTTTGTTTAAGCGGAGTCAAACAAAGGTTTGAGTTGGGATTTATTGTACATCCTTTTAGAAGAGGCACTACACTTTGGAAATCCCACATAGAGAGGAATTATAACCTTTTCCTGTAGCCGGTTTTTCTTCAAAGATATACTGAATCCCAATTTATCTTCTTTACTAACTTTAAATAATTTATGAAATGACTAAGAACAAGAAATTCTGTTGAGAAATTTAGAAGATAAAAAATGAGAAAAAAAGGTATTATCGTATTTCTAATTTTTCTTTTTTTTCTATATCATAAATTATAAGATAATCACCCTTTCGTAAACATTGTTTAATAATGAACTCACCATCAGTCCAGGTAGACTTCAAAGTGATTTTTTCCCAACAGTCATTAAGAAATCGTTTTAGATAGAAATCCCAATAGAAATTAAAACGTGAAACATCAGGATAATCCTTAAGGATTTCTTCTTCAAGATTAGAACCAACTATTTGAAATTTACCGTGGAAATCCTGTGTTTTGCATAATAATAGCTCTTCTTGGTCAAAAATGAAAGCGCCAATTATGATTGACACCCCAGTATATGTAAATACATTCTCGAAAAAGAAACGATCAAATTTCCAAACATACCAAGGAAATTTTTTAATCAATTCCTTAGCTTTTTTTTCTAATTCATTATAATTTATCAAAGATTTAGCAAGGATAGAAGGACAAACACAAGCCACAGAGCAGCGTGCAGTCCCAGATTACCAACTGAATTATCAAGAGAGTCGTATTATTGCTCTTTCCGACATCCACTTAACCAGTGAGTATTGTTATCAAGAAGAATTTTTCGAAGCAATAACGCTACTAACCAAGCAAGCTGATGTTTTTCTTATCAATGGTGATCTTCTCGACAAAGTTTCAGAAGAGGGTTGGGAAGCTTTTCGAAAGCTGAGAACACTAGCACTCCAAGAAGGGTTCTGGTCAAAATTAGTATTTATTCGGAGTTCTTCGATCCACGACGGCAATCTAGAGCAATTTTCTGGTTTACTGCATATAGATTATGCTCGATTTGAATTGGGTTCAGATGAAATTCTGTTTGTTCATGGGAACAAAGTTGGGATAAATACTACTACTGTGAAAGAAAACAGTATTGAACCCGCAGCTATTAAATCTAAAAGAGAATTGGTTGAGCGTGGGAGAAGCTGGTTACCTACAATAACTCCAGAAACCCATCTAGTATACGGTCATTTGCATACTCGTTTCTATAATGAACGTTTTCGAGTCTATGGTCTTGGTCATTGGACTGCCAAAGGTGCTCCTTACCATCAACAATGTGTGATGATTCTTGATTCCAGTTTTTTTGATACACTAAGGCTTTTCTCTTACAAAGAATTGAAATACTAAAAAGTCAAAGTTCTTATTCCTGTCCTATTTGTCCATATTTTGTGACAACAGTTGCAACCTCTTCTAGAACAATAAAAGATAAATTTGACTGTAAAATTATTATTTTTAATTTAGGTAACAAGGTCTGATAGATAATCATTAAAGACAGGTTGTTCGAGGATGTGAGTAATCATTTCTGGTGCTAAAGACAAACATTTCAAAAGATTAGATACTGCATCTTCTCTATTAGATTGGTTTGCGGCAACAAAAGCGAGATGAAAGAAGATGCAAGAATCTTCAGGATACAGTTCTCGTGCTTCAATTAACAAGGGATAGGCTTGATCATATTGCTGTTGTTTTACATAAATAATTGCTAATGCCATAAGAGAAGCATGAGTGGTGGGATTAATATCCAAAGCACGATTTAGTGCTTGAATTGCTTTTGTTATTTCACCTAACTCATAATAAGATTCAGATATATTATGCCAAGCTGTAAATAAGTCAGGAAGAACTTCCAGCAATTTGTAATTATAAACAATTGCTTTGAGATATTTTTTATTTTTTAAATAATAATGAGCTAAATAAGTCAATACTCGAAAATCGTTGGGATACTCTTCTAGAAGTAGGTGTAAAGATTCTTCATAGGTTTTTCCTTGCATTGCATATTGTATGGTTCTCATGTAGAGAGATCCATGTTTCTGTTCTAATTCCAAACCTTTACGATAATTTACTATTGCTTGTTGGATGTCACCTTTACGATATTGTGCTAAACTAAGATTATTCCAGAGAGCTTTTTCTTCTGGATTAAGTGTTATTGCTTTTTGAAGTAATTTAATTGCTTCTTTTTGGTTCCCCAAATTAGAATATGTAGCTCCAGCTAAGTTTAAGAAATAGACATTCTCAGGATTAATTTCTAATTGTCTCAAACTATGAAAAAGAAAATCATTTGATTGTTCTTGGAATTCCCGCTCAAAATTTTGTGATTCTTTGTTCGATACATCACATATATGAAGCATTTCAAGAATCATTTCATCTGAAGAGATTAACTCAATCATTCAAACAACTCCGTGTAAACTCTAAGGAATTATTCTTTATAAAGCACAAAATTAAAGATAGGATTAAAGGAATAGCAGAATTCAAAAATAGAGTAGCTAATTATGATATTATTAATAGAATAGATTACTAAACTATTAACTATCTAGAACTGGATAACCGAGGAGCTACAAGAAATGAAAATGGAAGAAAAAATACGATTGATCACGAGAAATGCAGAAGAAGTGATCAGAACAGAAGAGATAGAACCACTCTTCAAACGAAAAAAGATACCAAATGCTTACATTGGTTTCGAGTTAAGCGGGAAACTGCATATAGGAAATGGTTTGCTTTGCGCAATGAAAATGCATGATTTAGTTGATGCAGGTGTACATATGACCATTTTTCTCGCTGACTGGCATAGTTGGGTTAACAATAAACTAGATGGTGATTTGGAGAAAATCCGAATTTCCGGTGAATATTTTATTGATGGTTATAAAGCGCTTGGCTTAACAGAAGATAAAGTAACATTTCGCTGGTCAAATGAACTGGTTGATAATGCAGATTATTGGGCAACTGTTGTTAAGGTCGCAAAAGGCACATCTCTCAACAGAGTTCTTCGAGCCTTACCTATTATGGGTCGAGCAATGGACACTCAAGATATGGAGAGCGCTTGGTTATATTATCCAGCAATGCAAGCTGCTGATATCTTCTATATGGATATTGATATTGCTTACTCTGGCATGGATCAAAGAAAAGCTCATATGATTACTCGAGATGTCGCTCCTAAACTAGGAAAACCCAAACCAATAACACTTCACACTCCTCTAATCACCGGTTTGACTGGTATTGGGTCAAAAATGGATTCTGATGCTGACCCAGATTTGGTTAAGATTGAAGCAAAGATGAGTAAATCCAAACCAGAAACTTGTGTTTTCATACATGACACTGAAGAGGATTTGAACCGCAAATTTAAGAAAGCCTATTGCCCGGCAAAAGAAGTTGATGGTAATCCTATTATTGATATTGCTAAACACATAATTTTTGCTAGAGACAAAGCAACACTAAACGTTAGTCGTCCTGAGAAATTCGGTGGCGATCTCGAATATATCAAATATGCTGATCTTGAGAAAGATTATGTTGCTGGTAAACTACATCCACTCGATTTGAAAAATGCTGTAGCTCAAGGACTTGAAAAAATCCTCGAACCAGTTCACAAGTACTTTGAGAAGAAACCAGAAACACTCGAAGCAGTAGAAAAAGTATTAGCAGAAACTAAGAAGAAACGCTAGAATCTTTTTCTCCTTTTTTTTATTTTCTTTGAGATAATTATAAGAAATTTCCTTCTGGATCTTTAAAGGTAGCAACCAAAGCTGGACCTACGTCAAATATCTTTTCTACACCAAAGAATTCAATGCCTTTCTTTTCTAGTTTCTCAACAACCTCTACAATATTAGTAACTTTAAAAGAAATTATAATCAGCTGTTGTTCCACTAAGGATAGATTTGGTCCACCATAATCAAGTGCGAATCTTGTAGGTGAACGTTCGTCATCCATTTCGATTTCCTGCCAACCCAGATCTGGTGTTTTATGATCTATTTCTAATCCAAGTTTTTCTTGGTACCATTTAGCCATTTTTTCCGGGTTTTTCACATGAATAAATACTACATCCACACCAATTATCATGTATTATTCTTTCTTTACCGATATTTATAAAAATTGAGCAACTAAATTCGATTGAGGTTTGGCAATGTACGAAATTAGATCCTCTCATCGTTCAATGATTGTTAGCAAAAATGGCATGGTTGCATCTAGTCAACCATTAGCAGTACAAGCAGGAATTGATATTTTAAAGAAGGGAGGAAATGCGATAGATGCTGCGGTAGCAGTAGCTGCAACACTTAATGTTGTAGAGCCAATGAGCACAGGGATTGGTGGGGATGCGTTTACGTTAATTTATAGTAAAAAGGATGAGAAGCTCCATTCACTAAATGCCAGTGGATGGTCTCCAAAGAATTTATCCATTGATTACTTCGAAAAGAAAGGAATGGATAAAATACCCACCCTAGGCATTGAATCTGTTAGTGTGCCTGGTGCTGTCAGTGGATTTGAGAAAGCTCTCGAAAGATTCGGAACAATGAGCTTTAAGGAAGTATTAGAACCAGCAATTTATTATGCAGAAAAGGGTTTTCCTGTTAGTGAACTTGTAGGCTTTTCTTGGCATAGAGCTGAGGAGAAA
>JAHLVZ010000171.1 GCA_019058165.1 Candidatus Heimdallarchaeota archaeon | reverse complement strand
CTGATATCGCAGTTGGTGAAGGGCAAGGTTTAGGTACCCCCATCAGTTTTGGTGGACCTCACTTTGGATTTTTCTCCACAAATTATAATCCTAAAACAATACGACAAATGCCGGGAAGACTCGTTGGCTTAACAAAAACCCAGGATGGAAAACAGAGAGCCTACGTCTTAACACTATCAACACGAGAACAACACATACGAAGAGAACGAGCAACCAGTAATATTTGTACAAATCAAGCTATTCTAGCATTTGGTGCTGGGGTGTATTTATCGCTACTAGGTCCTGATGGCTTAAAGAAAACAGCGGAATATTGTATTTCAGCTGCAAATTACCTTGCCAGCAAGATAAATGAGCTTGAACATTTTGATGCTCCAATATTTACAGGAGCGCATTACAATGAATTCATTGTTCGGGTGAAGAAAGGAACAATGGCGAAGCTAGAAACAAAGCTCATTGAACAGGGTTTTGTTGGAGGATACACACTTGAAAAATGTCATCCTGAATTTGGTGAAACAGCAATTTTCTGTGTCACTGAAATGCATACAATGGATGAATTGAGCAAACTCTTGGAAGTGCTAAGTGTGTATGATAAAGAATTAGGAGGAAAATAAAATGCCAGAAGAAAAAACAACTACCCTTGCATTTTATCGAGAACCTCTAGTTTTTGAACTAGAAGAAACAAAATATGAGAGATACTCTCCTCCAAGTATTCCTAAAGAAATCAAGAAATCGGTGAAAAAACCATTTGCCTTAATTCCAAAGGAAATGCAAAGAACCGATCCTCCTAACTTGCCTAAATTAGCAGAATTCCAATTAGCTAGACATTACTTGCATTTAGCACAAATGAATTTCACCGTGGATAGTGGTTTTTATCCCCTTGGGAGCTGTACAATGAAATACAATCCAAAAATCAATGATTTCATTTCAACTGACAAACGCGTAGCTATGGCACATCCATTCCAACCAGCAAGGACAGTACAGGGTAATATTAGAATACTTTACGAAACCGAGCAAATGCTAAACGAATTAGCAGGAATGGCAAGGACAACATTGCAACCATCTGCTGGAGCACATGGAGAATTGACTGGGATAATGGTCATTCGTGCCTATCATATCGATAAAGGAGAAGGAGAAACAAGAACTGAAGTTATCATCCCAGATAGTGCTCACGGAACAAATCCCGCTACAGCAGCAATGGCAGGTTACAAAACTGTAATTATCAAATCAAAGGAAAATGGTTTGGTTGATCTTGAGGTTTTGAAAGCAGCTGTTAGTGAGAAAACTGCCGCACTAATGCTCACAAATCCAAATACCTTAGGGTTATTTGAAGAAGAAATTATTGAAATTGCAAAAATAGTTCATGACATAGGCGGACTGCTTTATTATGATGGAGCTAATTTCAATGCAATTATGGGTATTTGTAGACCAGGCGATATGGGATTTGATGCAATTCATTTCAACCTACACAAAACTTTCGGAACTCCTCATGGTGGAGGGGGACCTGGTTCAGGACCTGTTGGTGTTGTTGAGAAACTTGTTCCTTATCTACCGAAACCGTTACCGGAGTTAAACAAAAAAACAGGTAAATATTATTTAAATTTTGACATTCCAAAGTCGATTGGAAAAATCAAAGGCTTCTGGGGTAACTATAGTGTAATTGTTAGAGCTTATGCCTATATGCTAGCATTAGGAGCAGAAGGACTAAAGCGAGTGTCAGAACAAGCTGTTTTGAACGCAAATTATCTCAAGAAAAAGCTCTTAGACTTGGGTGGTTGGGAATTACCCTACGCACCTGAAATCCCAAGAAAACACGAATTCGTATTAGACGGGGAAGAACTCAAGAAAGAAACTGGTATATCCACACTAGATGTTGCTAAAAGACTTCTAGATCTTGGCTATCATGCACCAACTATTTATTTCCCTTTAATAGTTCATGAAGCACTTATGGTTGAACCAACAGAAACTGAAACAAAACAAACTTTAGATGATTTCACAGATGCAATGAAACAAATCTTGAAAGAAAGCAAAGAGAATCCTGAAATTGTTCTAAATGCTCCGCAAAATACACCTGTTGGTCGAATTGATGAAGTCTTAGCTGCGAAAGAACCAATTCTAACTTGGCGAATGTTGAAACAGAAAGAAGAAGAGAAGTAATTCACTTCTCATTCACTTATTTTTTTTATTCTTCAATTCTCATCAAAATATCTTCATGATAACTTGTCACGACTCTGATGAATCCCTGAAGTTCCTTGTCAAGTTCAAGGTCACCGGTATCAACTCTTAATTTCTCTGTTTTCTCAAGTTTACTTACAGTCGCAATAAGAATAATATTGTCAATGCCAACTTTCTTGATAACCATGGGTGAAAGCTGTTGGTTTCCTCGACCAAAAACAAAGCCTTGGTTACCAATGACAGTAACAATAATTTTTGATTTTGGATAATCTTCTAGTAATTCTAACATTTTTTGCTCATTTAGATCTAATGCAATTAACTTGCGATTATAAATAGCATCTACACCCAACAAGGTTTTTTCTAATTTAAGATAATCTGCAACTGCCTTGCATGTTGACCCTGACCCTAATAGATACAAAGTATCTCTAACCATGTCATCATTAATTCTTTCTGCAATAACCATCTGATCGTGTTTCTCATCAAAAGATGAAGGAGAAGACATTTTACCACCTTGAAATGCAGCTCGTAAATATGGTATAGTAACCATTCCTCTCAATTCAGCACTAAGTCTTCCTGCACGAAATGCCGCTTCATCAATATCCATAACTTCTGATTGTGTAAGATTCAATTCTCCGTTATGAAATTGCTTGAAGATCATACCTGCGATCTCAGGATTTAAGGCGAAACAAGCAGAATGCATTTTTACACCACTTGGAACAGCTAAAAGCGGTACTTTTTCTTGCACGGCGTCAAAAATGTCACACGCAGTTCCATCTCCACCAATAAAAACGATTAATTTTACTCTTCTCTCAAGAAATTTTTTTGCTGCATTTTTGGTATCTTCTCGAGTTGGTTTTTCTTCCTTCCCCTTTCCAACAATTTCAAAATCAAAATCAAGTTCTTTTAAAGCATCTTCTCCCATTTCACCAGTGAAAGTTAGAAAATGAATTTGTTCTTTTAAATCTAAGATTATTTTAAGAAACCTTTTCGTTCGATCTTGTGATACTTTCTTCCCTTCCCCAGAATTTAATTTCTCCCAAATCTCTTTAGCATTATCACTTCCCTTTAAACCAATTCTACCCCCCACACCAGCTATGGGATTGATTATCAATCCTACAAGTAATTTTTTGTCCTCAGAGATTTTAGTAGCCACAGTTTGTTTCGTTGATGTCATTTTTCCTCTCAACCAATTCTGATTTAACAATCCATCTGACTTAAATAAAGGTTAAATATAAATTTATCAGTTCTTTGCTCTTTTCTTGAAAAAAAATTTTTACTAAAAATACTTATGATTCTAAAATATAAATAGTAATTCATTCAGTAAACTGGGGGGTTACTATAAAACCTTAAAAGTAATATAAATTATAATAATGCAAATTAACTGAGGTTAGGTGAAAAAGTTTTGAAATATCCTGAAACAGAACAGAAAGAGGTTGTTGAGATAATACATGGTAAAGAAATCAAAGATCCTTACAGATGGCTAGAAAATTATGAGGATCAAAAAGTCATAGATTGGTTGGACAAGCAAAACCAATTCACAAAAGAAAAGATTGAGAAAATTCCTAATTACAAAAAAGTCTTTGAAAAAATCAAAGATTATCTGTCCCTTGGAACCATTTCTGTTCCTAAAGAAAAGAAAGGACTCATCTTCTTCCAAAAAGCTACCACAGAAAGTCAACCAATTCTATATGTACAAAAGGGAAAAACAGGCGAACCAAAAATCTTAGTTAATCCAAACGAATTAAGTAAAGAAAATCCAGTCGCATTAGATTGGTATTTTGTATCACCAACAGCAAAATTTATCGCATATGGTCTTTCAAATAATGGAGATGAATGGAGTCTCTTACATATCAAGAATGTGGAAACAGGTGAAATTTTAGAAGATAAAATTCCAAGAACTCGCTTCTGTAGTTTTACTTGGTTACCAGATGAATCCGGTTTCTATTATACCAGATATCCTGAACCTGGTACTGTTCCTAAAGGTCAAGAGAATTACAATAAACATATTTTCTTTCACATAATTGGAAAAGACTGGCATAAAGATGAGAAAATATTCGGAGAAGGAAGATCACCAACAAATCATTATACGATTAGTCTATCAGATGATAGTAAATACTTGCTCATAGGGGTTAGTAAATATACAAAATTTGACCTCTACATAATGGATTTAGAGAACAATAAAAAATTAACCGAAGTAATTGTAGGTGATGATAGTATAACCTCTGGGTTTATGTTGGATGATGAAATTTGGATTTTAACGAATAAAAATGTTCCAAGAAAAGCATTATATAAAACCAAAATCAGTAATCCCTCATACGACAGATGGCAACTGGTCATTCCAGAAAGTAGCAACATAATCAGTCAGGTTTTGATTACAAAAAACAATATCTTCCTGAAAGTTATGAAAAATGCCACAGATTATATTCTAGTCTACTCAAAAGATGGTAAACTTCTTTCAGAACTTGAATTACCAGAATATTCATCAATATTGAATATGGGGGGAGCAGGGACTATTCTAGCTAAAGATCAAGTCAGCTTCTACTTTGCGTTGAAAAATTTCTTTTATCCAACAACCATCTATAATTATGAAATTAAAACACAACAGCTAACTATCTTCAAGGAAATAAAACCACCACTAAATATTGATGATTACATAGTAAAGCAAGAGTGGTACGAATCAAAAGATGGAACTAAGGTCTCTATGTTTATTGTACACAAAAAAGGTGTAGAATTAAATGGGAAAAATCCTACAATGCTTAATGGCTATGGTGGTTTTAATTTGCCAATCAAACCTCCCTATCTGAAATACTCAAGATTTTTCTGGTTAGAAAATAACGGAATAATTGCTGTTGCTAATTTACGAGGTGGTTCAGAGTATGGTGAGGAATGGCATAAAGCTGGGATGCTAGAGAAGAAACAGAACGTATTCGATGATTTCATTTATGCTGCAAAATGGCTCATAAAAAATAATTATACTTCACAAAAGCATTTGAGTATAAATGGAAGAAGCAATGGTGGTCTACTAACTGGAGTAGCTGTAACTCAAGAACCAGATTTATTTGGAGCAGTTTATGTTGGAGTTCCACTCTTAGACATGATTCGATATCATCTCTTTAGTATTGCAAGGTATTGGATTCCAGAATATGGCTCCTCAGAAGATTCAGAGCAATTCAAATATATCTTGAAGTATTCCCCATATCACAATGTGAAGAAAGGAACAAATTTCCCAGCAACATATCTAGTTGCTGCGGCGTCAGACTCTCGAGTAGATGCTTTACATGCAATGAAAATGACTGCTTTGATGCAATGGGTAAATGCTTCACAAGAACCA
>JAHLVZ010000170.1 GCA_019058165.1 Candidatus Heimdallarchaeota archaeon | reverse complement strand
ATCTCCCTTCTTGTAATAGATTTCAGCAATATATCCTAAAGGATGAATTGAATCCATCATATTTTTAATTGCCATACTTGTCTCAAAACTTTTTTCAAGATGATCAATAGCTATTGCAAACTCTCCTCTATCAATGTAACATTTTCCCAAATTTCTTAAAACTCGAGCAATTTCTTGCTTGTTAGCTGAAATCTTCCACAAATCTAAACTGATATTCATTTGGTGAATTGCTTCTTTTGTATGGCCCTTTTTTAAAAAGGCATTACCTTTCACAAAATTATAATAAGCTTCTCGACTAACGATTTCTTTTTCATACTTTCCCTTATTCTCATCAATTAACTTGTCTATTTGGTTTATGATGGTAAGTGCCTTATTATTTCTGCCCATAAGAATAAGAACATCACCTTTCAAAATCAAAGTATCCAATTTTAGAAGAGGTTTTTTCTTTAGTAATGCATTTTTCGAAATAGTATCTAAAATATCAAGCGCATTGTTATGTTGGTTAACTAATTTTAAAACTCTACTATGAAGAATTTTGCTTTCAATTAATTCTTCTTTTGTTAAATCGTCTTTCTTAACTAGGGTGTTTAATTTTTTAAGTGCCTTGTTATACTCTCCTTTGTAAACAATTTTCTGTATTTCATTGATTTGTTTAGTATGAGTAGTTGACGATATTAACAACCTTTTATGAATAATTAATTATCATTTTTAGAATTAAAATCTTGCGACGGTAATATTCTCTTAGGAAATAAGAAATTGAATTTACTCATTCTAAATTTGTTGAGTGCTCTTGAAGAAACGCTAAAACTCTAGGAAGAACTTGTTCCTTAGCCATCATGGTTTGGGGATGATTCAAATCGGGTAAAACAAAGATTGTGCAATTTGGAATTAACTTGGAATAATCAACAACAAAAGGATAGCATGAGGTATCTTTATCACCTACAAACGTAAGAACTGGTAACTTAATCTCTGGTAGCAAATGCTCAATATCATAAGGTTGAGTGGGAGTATCAGCATTTTCAATAGGTCCTTCCTGTAGGAAGGATAATCTCAGAAAAGCATTAGGTCTATCTGGGGGGAATTTAACGCGACTTCCACCAGCAACAAAAGAAACTAATCTTTCAGGATAATGTTCAATTACTTGCCAACCAACAAGTCCTCCCAATGAGTAACCAAAGAAATGAACTTTATTGATGTTCAAATGATCAAGTAATGCATTGACATCATCAGCCATTAATTTAAACGAGTATTTTTCCAAATCTCGAGGTTTGTCACTTTCACCATGTCCACGAGGATCAATCAGGATGATTTTGAAATGTTTTTTGAGTTCTTCAGTATAACTTAATTCTATCCAAGCCTCTTTTGTAGAATTTAATCCCGTATGAAGTAGTAAGTAATCTCCCTCGCATTCATCAAGTATTTCGTAACTTATCTTTATACCATCATTATTTACAAAAATCATGTCCTACATTTTCAATTAAAACTTTAAAATTATTTAGTAAAAACCTATATAAACTTCCATGGTTTATATTACTTTGGTAGATGCATTATTAGATGGTTGAAGGGATTGAGAAAATTAAGGGTTAAGCAGACAGCAATTGCTGTATTTGTAACGGCTATAATTTTATTGAATTCCATAGCAGTACAAAATATTAGTGCAGAGGATACTAAACCATTTTTTACTTTGGTAGCAAGACTTCCAATGTATTATCCGGGAGGTATCTATGCAGATTATATTAACTTCCTTAAGCAACAATTAGAGAGAATAAGAATAAATGTTGATGTAATTGTTCAATGTAATCCAAGAGATATTGTTGACTTAATTGCATTCAAAGATTTTGATATTTCTTGTTTTGGTTTGACGGGGTCTATTAGTTCAACTGATCCAGATTTTACTGGTGTTTACAATGAAAACGGATCGCTAAATGTCTGGGGATACCATACAAGCATGGACTGGGATGATGAACTGGGAACTGGTATTAATGAGTGGTACATGAAGCAAGGAACATTAATGGTGCCAGCGAATTCTCCTGAAAGAATACAGCACTACTGGGCATGGCAAAAGCATTTGATGGAAAATTTGCTGCCTCTTCAACCACTTTTTGCAAGAAAAGAATATAATTTCTTTTGGAATGAATTAGAAGGTTACAATATCTCTGATGGACTTCTTCAGTCTTGGGGAAAAATGTCTTGGGATAGCAGTCATTCGGGACAAGTCAGTACAGATGAAATTGTAATTAGTGAACCTTATTCTTGGAGTGATTTAAATCCATTAACATATGTTGATGCATCATCAGTCTTCATTACTAATTTCATCATGGATCCTTTAGTTTGGCATGATAGTGATATGAGTGTGCAACCTCATTTAGCAGAGAGTTTTGAAATGTTAAATGATACTCATCTTAGACTGACGATGAGAGAAGGTATAAAATGGCAACTTGACCCTGATGGACTCTTCCCAAATGAATACCTCGATGCAAAAGATGTATTCTTCACATTTTATTATTGGTCAGAAATGTCAAATAAGCAAGAATTATTTGAATGGATCGATGGAATGAAGATTATAGATCAATATACATTAGATATTTTCATCGATGGTGATCCTGACACACCAGAAAAGGAACCATATGCTCCAATATTTGATTCATTAAATAATAAAATCTTGCCTGAGCATTACTTAAACCAAACTCAATTAGTGGATGGGATTTCACCTGATATCAGTCATACCTCTTGGTCTACTTTCGCAGTTAATGGTTTTGGAACAAGTTTGTTTGAACTGTCTGATTTCCAAGAAGGAGTTGAAACAACTCTAGAAGTTTGGAATGATTGTTGGTGGTTAAATTCCAGTATAACAGATGCTCCTGGCTTAAATTGGGAGCAACGATTCGGTGACTTTACTGGAGGATTAAACCAATTACGAATAAAGATTATAACAGATCATGAAATGTCACAAGTCCAATTTGAAGCAGGATTATTAGATATAATTGATTTCAGTTCATTCCCAGCACCAACTGATGCTTTTCTTCTTAATCCTAATTTTGAATATCAGAGTGATCTTAGAAAAGATATGATCTTTTTTGCTTTTAATATGAGAGAGATGAGACCAGTTATTGGCAGCTCATCTCCCGCTCCAGGTGACGAATCTATCACTAAAGGATTAGCTATCAGAAAAGCTATATGCTATGCAATTAATCGTGTTGAAATTAATAATGTCATACACCGGGGTTTGTATAAAATTGTTGATCATCCCATTTTCTATAAATTAGGTATTTGGTGTAATCCTGACATAATAAGTTATGATTATAATCTTGAGAAAGCTGAAGAGTATATGAGAATTGCAGGTTTCGATATTGGTGAACCAACAATAAGAATCAGCATTCGTATGGATTTAATCCCTATATTTACTATATCAATATTAATTCTAACTATTTTCAAAAAAAAGAAATCAAGCTAAAACAGTAATGAAGAGAAAAACAACAAAAATCTACACTTAAAAAGTTAACAACAAAAGTTTTGTAATTTGCTAAATCATACTCTTAAATTAATCTTTTAACTAACATTCTAGAAAAAAAAAAGAAATGAAAAAAGAATTTAGTATTCTTTTCTCCTCTTTCTAAAAACAACCATAATTGGTATTATAGTAAATAGAGCCATAACTGGTACTAGTATGCTTATAGCTGTTTCTTCCGTTCCTGACGGAGTGGGTGTGGGTGTGGGTGTGGGTGTGGGTGTTGGAGTCGGAGTTGGGGGTGGAGTATAGATTTGTGTTATTTGGAAGTAAGCAGTACTTAAATCAAAAGTATTAATATCATTGTAATCTTCAATTCTGATTTGGTATTGATCATCATAGTATGAAAAACTCGACGGTAAATTCCAAATGAATCCTCCATCATTAAATGTGTTTGTAGAGATGATGGTATAGAGACTACCTGAGTGATAGAGCATAATGTTTACACCCGAAATGCTTCCAGTCCATGTCCAAGTAATAGCCTTTGAAGATCCTTCTTCCCATGAGCTTGAAGATGTTGGATTCGCAACCGTTATGGTAGCTATAACAACAGGTATTTCTGTTATCTCAAAGTAAGCTGCACTTACATCATAAGTGCTTGATGCAATGGTGTCTTCTATCCGAATTTGGTATAAATCTCCGTAGTTTGCAAAAGTTCCCGGAAGGTTCCATGTGTATGAACCATCATTTGTCGTACCTGAAACGATCGTACTATGGAGTGCTCCGTTATAATACAAGAGAATATCCACATTGGCAATGCTGCCTGTTGAAGTCCACGTAATAGCTTGTGAAGAACCTTCTTCCCATGAGCTTGAAGACGTTGGACTCGTGACCGCTAAAGAATCCCCAATAGGTATTTCAGTAATCTCAAAGTAAGCTGCACTTAAACCAAAAGTGCTTGACGCAATAGCATCTTCTACATGAATTTGATAGAGGTCTCCGTAACTTGCAAAGCTTGCAGGAAGGTTCCTAGTATACGAATCATCATTCGTTTCACCTGAAGCGATAGTACTATGAGGTGCTCCATTATAATACAGGAGAATATCCACATTGGCAATACTGCCCGTTGATGTCCATGTAATGGATTGTGAAGAACCTTCTTGCCATGAGCTCGAAGACGTTGGACTTGTAACTGTTATGGAATCTGCAACAGGTATTTCTGTTATCTCAAAGTAAGCTGCACTTGAACCATAAGTACTTGATGCAGTGGTGTCTTCTACCCGAATTTGGTATAAATCTCCGTAACTCGCAAAAGTTCCAGGAAGAATCCAGGTGTAAGAACCATCATTCGTTGTGCTTGTAGCGATAGTACTATGGAGTGCTCCGCTATAATACAAGAGAATATCCACATTTGCAATACTGCCTGTCCATGTCCACGTTATAGATTGTGATGAACCTGCTTGCCATGAGCTCGAAGCCGTTGGACTTGTAACAGTTATGGAATCTGCTTCAGTTATCTCAAAGTAAGCTGTACTATAATCATAAGTATTAACATCATTGTAATCTTCTATCCGTATTTGGTATAGATCATCATAGTATGAAAAACTCGATGGTAAAATCCAAGTGTATGATCCATCATTCAGCGTATTTGTAGAGATGGTGCTATAGAGACTACCTGAGTGATAGAGCTTAATGTTAACACTCGAAATGCTTCCTGTCCATGTCCACGTAATAGCATGAGAAGAACTTGCTTGCCAAGAGCTTGACGCTGTAGGACTAGTTACTGTTAAAGTTCTAATGGGCGTAATTTCAAAATTATCACTTCTAGCATCTTGTGCTGCATCATAATAATTTTCAATAAATATTTGGTATGTTGTGGAACCACTAAGTCCTACTGGGATGGTCCAATAATAAATACCAGTATCTCCAGGATTATAGCCTGGAGTTGTGTATCCTGCAGTAATTGTTTGAACAAATGAATAATCATCATGAAGTTCGATTTTTACGGTCGGTACGTATCCTACTGTAGCCCATTGTATTGGGTATGTATTTCCTGCTTCCCAAGTAGAACTTGAATAAGGTTCAGTTACTGCAAGAATATCACCATAAACTGTGGAATCAATATTATATGTGAGATAAGT
>JAHLVZ010000169.1 GCA_019058165.1 Candidatus Heimdallarchaeota archaeon | reverse complement strand
TCCCTGAATCATCTAATACATATTTACAATCAGTACTATTACCACCAGTTGGACCTGTTAACTTTGTTGTATTGCTCCACATTCCAGATGTATTATTGTAAACGGAAAAAAACACTTTATACGAATCTTCAGAATTATCTCTCCAACAGAGCCAGAGATCTTCATTTGTTGTATTTCTTACTAAAACAGGATCTTGATACTCAAATGTCTCATTTAATTGAACAACATTACTGGACCAAGATTTGTTTGAATACGGTTTTTCCATCATCAAAAGGCCATTATCAGCAGCTGTACTATAAGCAAGAACTAATTGTAATCGATCCGATGCAGCAACCAAAGTAGGCCTGCCAATAATATTCAATGTGCTATTTTCCTCTATCACAATACTTGAAGTCAAATTCCATATGAAATCAGCACCTGTTACAATATACTCAATTGAATTATGAATTTGTATTTGCTTATTAAAAACAGCATGAATGTTATTTGTAGAATTAATAGCAACAGCATATGATTGTATTTGTGAAGTATCTCCTGCATTTGGATGAAGGTCACTATTTGATTGTTGCATAGCATTACCAAATATAATAGAAATATTGCAGAGTAATAAAAGTAAAAAGAATAGGAGAAACCGTTTTTTAGTCATTCTCATCAAATGCAAAAATATTAACTCCAATGAAGTTTACAAGCAACAATCGAAATTACTCATAATAAACTAATTCATAAGTTCAAAAATCACATTTTCATTGTGTTTTTATAGTTCCATTAGTTTATGCTAGTAGTCTAAACAATGAAGATTTTGTTTATGTCTATTAAGTAACATTCATAAACAAAGTCCGAGATTTTAGATTATTCTAAAGTTGAATAATTCTTAGATTTAAGGTGAAAAAATTGAAAAAAATGTTAAAAGTTATTATACCGTTAGCTTTGATTAGTCTTTTTCTCTCCTCACAATTAGTAACAGCAAATTTTGGTGTTGATATAGGTGATACTTTTACCTATGATTGTGTTGCAGCAGAAAGAACTATGACAATAGGATCGAATACAGGAACAGCTACAGGTTATACAGTAGATGATCATGAATTTGCTGAAGGAACTTCAGTAGTGGTTGAAGTATTAGATTTTGAAATATCGTTAGGTAATACAACAATCTTTGAAAAGCAAGCTGGAAGCTATGTAGAAAATGGTACCAGTAGTACTTTTGGATTCCAATTAGGTGGTTTATTAATGACTGTATTTCCATTATTTTTCGCACTTGGATTTGTTGATGAAAATGCTTGGAATCAAACCGAAGCAGAAGAAGGTCCAGGAATGATATTAGAACCATTTGTTGAACCAGAAGCTGCTACATGGACTTTATTCACAGAATTTGCAGCAGAAGTACAAACTGGCACATCATTACTTTCAGATCCATCTATGTCTGGACTCTCAATTCAAGCTGAATATACAGATAGTGTTTCAGAATTTTTCTTCGAATCTTATTTAACTGGAACTTTCAATGATTCAATAACTAATGGCACTCACAGCTTTTTACTCAATTATGACGTAGATCATAACTTCCAATTCGCTTTCAATAAGGCAAATGGAGTTATGAAAGGTATGCGCATAGAAGGATCATTAGAAGGTACATCTAATTCAACAGTTGTTGAGATTTCTTACAACATGCACACTGAACTTGCTGGTTATAATTTACCAAACTTCCAATTTGGCGGTGGATTTATTCCCGGATTCGAATGGTTCTTGGTAATTCCTGCTCTAGGACTTCTAGTTGCTATACCAATTATAATAAGAAGACGCAAATAATCCTAAAAAAATAGTGCGTAGAAATTTTCTACGCTTATTCTTTCTTTTTTATTTTTTTGATTTCTTAGGCCATTTATCAACCATTGGCTGAGTATCGGGTGAAGCTATCCAACAGATTTCTTCATTAGGATATCTTAGAATTCCTTCATTAATCATGAAGACATATCCATCAACTTCTGTTTTTATTTCAAATTCATCTTTTATTGGTCGCCCGAAAATATCTCGAGCAATTGCTATGATGTCACCTTTTTTCACAAAGTCACCTTTTTTAATTTTAAGATCTATGATTGCTGATTTCTTTGTTCTTGGATGACCAATATATCTGACTGCTTCATTTTCTGCAATTACGGGTACTGAAGTTATTTTGTCAATATCTCCATTTAACATCTTGGCCCATTTAAGAACGTTAAAAACACCAATTGCTGCTGCATCTACTACATCTGGTTCTATATCTAAATACATACCAAGTTCAACAGTAAATGATGGTATTCTCAGATAATTTAGAGCTGCTCCCGAAGTTGAGCGATGTAGTTTCTTTTGTATATATCTCTTTGGCGTTGTTTCGCGAACTATTGTTAATCCAAAAGCTCGTACCATTTCTTCCGTTCGATTGTAAAGATCTTCTGCTTTCTTATTATCATCTTCTACATCAGGGTTATACAGAACTCTATCAAGAAAACTAAATGGGATGGACTTTATGAACGCATTATGTAAATCCAACAAGTAGTCAGCTGTTTCTTTTATTATCTCAAATAAGTTTTTCCAAATCAATTCTTGAATAGATGGATATAATTCGTCATTATCGAATATCGCAAGTGGGTCTACAGTCTTGGGTTCTTTGACTTCTTGATCAATCGATATATTCACTACTTTTTCAGTCTTGATGGATAATTTCTCTTCTTTTTTATCTTCTTCGACTGTTAATTCACTTGTTTCCGTTATACCTTCCTTTGGTTTTTCTTTGAATGGATTACCATCAGGGAAAAGCCTGTTTGGATCTTTATTATCGTAATATGGATGTCTGGTTCTTACTCGAGAGCCAGCAGGATTAAGTGTGGGGATAGCTATTACTGTTCCCTTTAACTCATCTAGGTTTAAGCTATTAATAACTCGATGAATAACAGGAATACCAGTATATTCATTCCCATGAATGTTACTTGTTATCCACAATGTAGAACCCGAATTCGCTCCTTGAGCAATTATAACTGGTAATCTTTCTATTGTACCAACAGGATGTTCTAAAACTTCTAAATAATCATAGACAATCTTACCTGCTTTCCCAACTATATTTCCAACTTTAATCTCCTTCAAAATTTCATTACTCCTAATTACTTTTTTAGTTTCAATTGTATAATTAAGAAATAACTTTCTTTTAATGGTTTCTTAAATCAACTATAATTCTTATTAAGAGCTTTCCAACTTAAAGCAAGATTTTAATTCCAAGTGAAATTATGAGATAATAGATTAAAGATTGCATCTTAGTTTGGTGGTAATAATTGAAATTTAACATCAAAAAACTCTCATATACATTAATTCCATTAATTTTGGTACTCATTATAAGTAGCTCATCTTTTGTCATTAAAACTCGAGCTGCTTGGGGTGACATCTCCGGTGAATCTACAGAGTATTTACTTGAAAGCTCTGTTTGGATAGTGAAAATTAACAGTCTGGAAGCAAGTGGTGAAGGGGCTCCCTTTAATGAAATTAATATTGATAGGAATACACGATACGATGTTGATGTTTTAGATGTTGATAATGTTTGGGGAGTAGATTTTAAGGTAAAAAATCATACTAATGCCAATTCAAACGGTCTCATTACAACTGACATGTTCTTCTCACAATTCTCTAAGTTCCTTTATTATCCTGTTGAGGAGTGTAATCGCTTAGTAAATTCAGCTTTTAATAAAGATGAAATAAATCGTGGTCCACTGCTTGTTCAGTGGTTTTTTGTGGAACCCGAACAAGATGTTTGGGATTTCTTGGATAATCTTACAACTCTGGAATATCATAATGCTCTTCCAAATTCATTATTATATGATGCAACTTTAGAAGCAGAACTAGAAACCGTCGATAATCAGGTAATATTTGACATGTATATGCGTGGAACATATGTAAATGAATCGAGCAATACTTCCATTCAATTTGATCATATGATAAAATTTGTTTGGGATAAAATCAGTGGCATTCTTCTTGGATATAGAATTGCTACCTACATGTATGGCCAATTCCAAGGTTTTTCCATCACAGAGGATTTACAGATAATTAATCGACAATCAGGATTCGATTTACCAAAATTCAAGTTTGTTTCTGGCTTTATTCCTGGATTTGAATTTCTAATTGTAATAATAGGTATTGGAACGATTTTTGTTTCAAGCATATTTTATAGTAAAAAGAAATAGGATGAATTGAAGGATAACATACTATTCCTTCATTTTCAGTAACCAATTTTTGCTATAATATCCAATATAAACAAAACCAAGCGATTTTGGTCCTATATGTGTACTTATGATGGGTCCAGCTTCCTGTATTCGTACATCAACTTCGTTAGCTTTATTTTGTTCTATAATTTCCTTTAATTCTTTTGCTATCTCAATGTCTCGAGTGTGAAAAATGAATATTTGATCAGTTATTGTATTTTTAGCTACAAATGGAGCCATGTATTTCAAGTGTTTTATGACTTCTTCTCTACCACGTATAGTTCCACCTGGTGATATAACGCCATCTTCGAGATGTAGAATTGGTTTTACATTCAAAGCTTGACCGAATAGTTTTTTTGTTCGACCAATTCTACCACCACGATAAAGATATTCCATTGTGTCTATTACTATAACAAGTTTTATCTGTGGTATGAGATTATCCAATTCCGTTAAAATCTCCTCTTTTGATGCACCATTTTCCGCCATCTTTGCTGCTTCTAAAACTAATAGCCCCAAACCAGATGCTGTTACTTTTGAATCAACTATAGTTATATCTTTATTATCCACCATTGGAAGAACGCTTAATGCACTCTGGATTGTTCCAGAGAGCTCTTTTGAAAGAAAAATTGCTATCACTGATTTCGCTGTTTTTGATGCTGCTTCAAAAGCATCCAAAAACGACTTGGGTTTTGGAACTGCTGTTGTTGGCATATCAGGACCTTTTTCTAAACGAGCAAAAAATTCATCTTTGGTGATTTCACCTGAATCACCATATAATTGAAACGCTTCTGTATCAAATATTACTTGAAAAGGGACAATAAAAATCTTATATTTATCAATCAGATCTTTTGGTAAATCACAACTACCATCGGTTACAATTGCTACGTTTTGCATCTATATCTCTCTTGAAATTGCTGGAAATAATTACAATATAGAAAATTATATTTTTGGTATACATTGCATTTATGTTTTTTTAAATTTAACTCATCGAAGTTAGAATGAAGTTTCAAAAAGATGATTACCAATCAATTCCAAACTTCTTTCTAATCAATTTTAGTTTCAATTGTGCATCTTCACTTAATTCTGCCTGAGGTTTCAAAACAGTGAAACTCTTCTCAGCAGCATTAACTTTTGCGTTAATAATGTTACTTTCAATTAACTTGGTTAATGCAAATTCCAAAGTAAAATCATCGCATTTAAATCTAGAACAAATGCTATTGAAAGGAATGACTTCATTATGTATTGCATATTCCAATAATTTTGGTAATTCTTCAGTTATAATCGCAATAATTTCCTTTCTTTGTCTTTCCCTTTCTTTCTTCTGCATATCATCTAAAAATATATCACGATTAACTTGAGCTGATGAGATTTGTTCTTTTTGTCTTTTTTCCATTTCATTTTGAA
>JAHLVZ010000168.1 GCA_019058165.1 Candidatus Heimdallarchaeota archaeon | reverse complement strand
GGAGAAAAGTAGTCAAAATCGTTACAAATAAAATACTTTGCCATTTTTTCCAAGTTTTACTTAAACCTAGTTGTAAAACTCCTCGGAAATAGAATTCATATGGAATATAATAGAACAATATATAGCTTATTTCATAGAGAGCAAAAAATGACCATCTGCCTAGAACATCTTTAGTTAATGGGTAAGTATTAATGAAATTTGGTTCTTTAGAACTAAAATAGAAAAGTGGTGTAGCCAATAAGAAAATTCCCACAATGATTAATCCAATTTTGAATTCACCTTTCTGTGTTCCAAAATAAGCTAAAGGTTTTTTCCAACGAACTTTGTTGACAACTACTGGAATAACAGCCAATGAAATTGTAGTAAGTAAAAATCCTAATAACATAACATTGAGGATATCTCTTGTATAAATCTCCTCTTTTGTTGCTCTTGTTGCAAGATAAACGAACCAACCAATGAAGTCCATTCCAGAAACTGCAAAGATAATGCTAATAGGAATACACAAGAGCAAAAGCTCTTTGACTGGAACATCATCCAGTATTTTTTCTACATTAGTTGTTGTTATTTCTTCTGCCAACTAAATCCATCCTTGATCTTGGAACCATTTACCTTCTCGAGCAATAGTTTCTACTATAGAATATTTTGGTTTCCAACCAAGAATCTTTTTCGCTTTTTCCGCACTCACAACTTGTCCAGGTGCATATGCTGCTAAAACTTTGGATTGATTAATGAAGGGGGCTGGTTTCTTTTGTAATTGATACAACCACTCTAAAAACACAGCAGCTAGTTGGAATGCGAATTTTGGAATGGTAATACTGAGTAAACTACCATATTTCCGTTTAAACGTTTTATAATTAATAATTTCTTGCATATCATTAATAGAAATTGTACCTTTAGTGCAGAAATAAAAAACTTCACCAATTGCTTTAGGATTTATAGCACACAAATAAATTCCACTTACGATATCATCAACATCCACTACACTAAAGTGTCTTAGTTTACCATAGAAATTTAATTTCATCCCAAGTTTTATTATTTTATAACTGTCAAAAGTGACATAATTACCTGGCCCCAAAACAGCACATGGACGAACAATAGAAATTGGGATGTAATCACAGTAGGAAATGGCATGATTCTCCATCTTATATTTAGATGTCCCATAGCATTCATAAGGGATAGGATTCGCCTCCTTATCTTCTGTTAATGGCTCATCCGGTGTTCCTGTGCCTGCTGCTGCACTTGATGAAATTATAACAAATCTTTCTAATTTTGGATTAGCATCTAAGCAAACATTTAGGAGATTTTGAGTCCCTGAAACATTGATCCTATCAAAATCTTCTTGATTATATCCTGTAACTACTCCTGCTAAATGAAAAATATAATTCATACCTTTAACATGCTTTTGTAGCGATTTCTTATCAAGAATGTTGCCTTCGACAATTCTAACATTCTTAAGAGAAGGATAAACACACTTGAGTAGCTTACAATCGGTTCCTTTGAGAATATAGGCAATAGTTTCAATGCCTTGCTCTGCAAGATATTTTGTAAGATAGCTTCCAATGAATCCATTAGCTCCTGTTATAAAAGCAGTCTTTTTTTTCATTTAATTGACCTATCATATTGTATATCTTCAGTTCTAAATTGTTTTCTATTTAATTTCTATAAATCAATCCACCTATGTTTTTAAAAAAGATAGAAATGAAGCAAGAATTCGAGAGTAAATAGAGAATTCTCCAAGTAAAACTCACACTAAACTTAGAGAAGAACGAGAAAAAACAACTGATGAAGAATAAATTATATTTGATCGAATTTCCCACTGTAATAATTATAAAAACTTGTCTTCAAAGTATCCAAGTAATGCTCTAGAAATCGAATATTTCTACTTCTAGGTTTCTTTGTTTCTGCTATATTATATGCTTTAATAATAGGTTCTAATTTTGGTAGCTCAAACTCCTCTACACTTTTTCCTTCATTAATAGCTGATATGACATGAGCTTTTAATCCTTCAAAGAAAGCTGTTTGTGTTTTCAAGAATTCTTGTGGATTATGTACGAGATCACCATGACCAGGAACAATCACTTCTAGATTCATTTTTTTGAATAATTCGAAAGCTGCAAGATATTCTTCAGGATTCCCGGTTCTCTTTGGTTTATTCTGATAAAAACTCATGAATGGTAACCCAAAATTGACTGACCCTACTATGAAGAGGTCCCCAGCAAATAGCACTTTCTCTTTTGGAAAATAAGCAACACTGAATCCTATACTGTGTCCACCTACTTTGATAAATTCCACAGACAAATCACTTTCTTCGAAGGTGAATTTTTCCTCAAAGGTTTCTACAGCAAACTTACTCAATCTAACACTTTTTGGCATGTTTTCTCTGCATTTCTGACTCATCAGAAAAACACTATCAAAGAATGCTTCACTACCGCCTCTGTGATCATTATGCGTGTGTGTAAAAAAGACGTATTTTACCGGAACTTTGAAATGGGATTCTAAACCTTTGCGAAAAGCAGTTCCTACTTCTAAAGAATTACCACTATCAATAGCTATTGAATAATTTCCCAAAGAGATTCCACCTAAAACGCAAGATCTGCTAACTCTTTGGGTAGAGGTATCAACTACTACATGTTTTGTAACTGATTCAAAATTCTCCACTTTAATCAAGTCAACACAGTTTGTTTCTTTTATATCTGTTGTTGTTTTAAATTGTTGAGAAACCAAATTCTACTTCCATTTCGGTTTTGCCCACTTAGTTTCCATTCGATTCCTTTTTCGAGGTAATTTGAGTACTTCTTGACAGCTTGGGCAATTAAGATGAATGTAATAAGTTTCTTTTTTAAAAAATTGAAAACAGTGGAATTGACCGCACATGATACATAGTCTTTGTGTTTTCATCAACTCCATAGCTTCTTTCCTCCACTCTTTTGGGTCTTCTGTATGATCGTTTTGAAACCAGGGAAAGTAAGTATGATGACCGGACATAGCTATCCTTTCACAATAAACTATAATAAAGAGAACTTAGGGAGATAAATGAAAGTAAAATTTTAAATGGAAAATTTAGATGGTGATATTATGGGTGATCTAGACAACATTGAACGCGAAATTGAAGGCTTGCAAAGAAATATGGATGATATTCAACGAACTTTGGAACAAATGAATCGGAATCTCGAAAGTTATCTTGAAAGAATTGCTCGAGCAATGGAAAGGATTTCTGAGAAAATATAGAATTATCATATCCAACTGTTCGTTTTACATTTCCTTTCTTTTTTCTTCTTTTGAATTGATTTATGTTATTTTTATCGGTTATTGTAGGAAAACTTTTTCATTTTATTTGTAGAATAAATAATTAATGGGATGGAGCATATTATGACTGTTATTAACAAACAATACTGTCCAAATTGTAGAAAAATAGTATCTCGTGACGATGAATCTTGTATTGATTGTGGATTTTTGTTAGTTGATGAAAATCAAGAAGCTCAAGAGCTAAAAAAAGTAGTGCCACAATTTGAGATACAATCAAAATTCCGATTAAATTTATCAGCTAATCTTTCAATTATGTTTACAATTATTGCAGCTATTCTTTATGCTATTCCATGGCCTGCGATTTCATTGTATGGTGGTGTTCCCTTCAGTGTTTTAGCTATAATCACTGGAATTATTGGTTTATTTAATCCAAATTTGAAAACTCGTAAGATATGGGCAATCATCATAGCTTTCGTTGCACCTGCTGTTTGGGTTACTCAATTCATGTTTTTTGGAATATATTGGTTATAGTTAACTATTAGTGATGTATCCCTGAAAGCAGAAAAATCTAACATTATCATATCTTAATATTGATATGGGATAAAGTATAACATGGCAATAGATTCTGAAAATTTTTGTCCTCATTGTGGTGAGTTAATTAATCCTGATGATGTTTTTTGTCCTCATTGTGGAGGAACAATCGAAAAAGAAGTCGAAGTGTTGTCTTCAGAAAGTGTTTCTTTTAAAAGCACAATTCCTGCTGAGAAGCTACTGGAAATCGAGGAACTTGTTAAGGAAAAGAAAATAGCAAGTGTCAAATTGATAGCCACAGCTTCTGGTCTTTCTACTGAGGAAGTTACTACTGCTTGTGTTGAACTTAGTTTTAAAAATGATGGTGAATTTATTTTTTCACCTGACATTATGACAGTAGGAGAACAACAAGCCATTTACATTCCTCCAAGGAAATCAATTACCGCAGGAGAATTACGAAAGAAGATTGTTAATAATACCAACCATTGGGCTAATGTGGGTATAGTATTCTTGGTTATTGCTGTTATTCTATATGCTTTTCCTATGCCATGTGTTTCATTATACGGAGGTTTTCCTGTAGGACTTGTAGCAATAATTTGTAGTTTTATCTCATTGTTTACTCCTAGACAAAGGAAAAAATCGATTATTGTTTTTAGCCTCTTAGCAACAATGGTTTGGGGAACTCAGTATCTTCTAATCTTTGGGTGGTATGCTTACTAGTTGTTCGTTATTTGCTAATTTAATAAGTTTTAAAAGACGAGAATCCAATAAGTGAATTACCCCTTAACAAGGTCATATTGCGAGAGCAAAAAGGAAATTGATATTGCTATATGTGGGTATAGTTTAGTTGTTTTGCTCAACAGGAAGGAAAGTGTCGAAATGAGTGCTAATGGATCTGTCAAGGAAAAAATCAGCATCTTGATAATTGATGATGATCAAGATATAGGTGATCTTTTCGTTGAAATTCTTAAGAAAAATGGTTTTCAGAATGTTCGCTGCGTTGGAACTGGTGAAGAGGGTAGAGCTGTTCTTTCAGATGAATTCGTAAATATCGCTATGGTTGATTTAAAGCTTCCAGATATCAATGGCATGGATTTGATTTCTCAATTAAGATCTATCAGTCCTGATACTGAATTTATAATTATCACTGGGTATGGAACTTTGGACACTGCAATAAAGGCTATGCAATTTGATGTTGGAGGGTACTTGGAAAAACCAGTTAGCCCGGATAAGATTCTTCGAACATTAGATGAAGTCATTATAAAACACATATTAAAACTCGAGAATCAACAATATCTAAAGGATCTGGGAATAGCTCACAAAGAAATTCTCTACTTAAACGATCTCTTGGTTAACAATGTGGATGAACTAAATCAATCCTTGTTAATGACTATGGTTCAAATTGATAAATTAAATCCGACTGCGGAGCAAAAGAAAGTTCTTAGTTTGTTCCAAGAAGCAATTCGAAAGAATGCAAGATTAACTCGTAATATTAAAAAATTACAAGCAATTTCTGAAAAAACAAGAGACAACATAACAGAAGTTGATATCTCGAGGACTTTTGCTACTGTTGTGAATCGTTTAAGAAGTGATTATCGTGATAAAAACTTCGAAGTCACAGGTAATTTCAATCAACCACGATTGGTTCTCGCAGACAATGATTTGAATCATATGATAACTGAGTTGCTCTTAATGTCTATATTGAATGATCCAAAACCCAAGATAAGAATCAATGTTGATTTTGAAAATGTGAAGAAAGATGAGACTGACTATTTGAAAGTCAATGTAGAAGCATTTCAAGTTAAATACATATATGATCAAAAAGATATTGAACACCCTACTGATTTGAAAACCTCTGCAACAGTACAGTAATTCCAAGATTTAGGACCGTTTGTTAT
>JAHLVZ010000167.1 GCA_019058165.1 Candidatus Heimdallarchaeota archaeon | reverse complement strand
CATGATTGTTTAATTTTGAGAAATGGAGAATCTAATCCTTCCATTTCCTTTAATCGAAGACCAAAACCATGAAGGGTATCAATCATTCCGGCGTAACCAGCATGTCGACCAAAGAAAATCAAACGACGATTCTTATCATCTGTAACTTTCTCGTAATCAAGCATAGTGCTCCCAGTTTTCATAATGTGTTCGAGCATTGGCATATTGCTTTCTTGACCCTTAATTACGTGATGAAAACACATGAATGCTTTATCCGGAAGGAAAATATCAAGATCCATTTCCTTGATTCCGAAAACAACCGAACAATCAGATAAATCCTCATTTATTATTGCTCCAACTTCTTTGTATTCCTCATCTGAAAAAGCTCTTTTTTCATGGGGTTGTAAAATGGTTTGGATATCATGTTCCTCTTTCAACTGCTTAACAGCTTTTGGTGTGAGAGGAGTTCTTCTTTCTCCAGGTTTTGTTTCACGACGAATACCAATTTTATGTGACATTAACAATCATCTTCCAATTTTCTCTGCACAAAGAATCTTCTTCTCGTTTAAATAATTTATCAAGAATTCTAAAGCAAGTTCTACCCAGCGATTGCTAAGTGAACTATATGGATAGCAATGATAATTGCAAAAATAAGTAAACTTCTATGTACCCAAAGAACTGCTTTTCTAAACTTAGGACGTCTTTTTGCACTAATGATTTTGAACCAAAGTAATATTCCTGTGAAAATGTAGAAAATGTAAACACCCGCTGTAACCCAACCAATAACTGCTTCAGTATCATCCTTCGTTAACATAACACCATGAATTAGTAAAACAACAAGAGCAGCTAAACCCGCGAAATAATGAGTATAGAGTAAAGGTTTCCGAACCTTCAGATAAATATTGGTGATGGCTTTTCTTCTTTCTCCTTGTTTGCCTTCTTTTGAAAGTCTCCTAGTTAAGCGATACGTTTGGTCGACAGCAATGAAAAAAGAACTCACAGCAAATAAACCAACTGCTGCCCAACCTAAACTCTTGGACAAATCCTCATCATCATCGTCTTCATCATCATCTTCTGCTGAAACACTTGATGAGCTAATTAACAAAATAGAAATCAAAACTACTAGTCCTAGTAAAAGGTAATGTTTCAGGATATTGCTGGAAAAGCGTTTCAGTAGTAGTTGAGAAGTTCGTTTCATTCTAAACAAAAAGCTATAAAATGAATTCTTTAAAAAGGAATATTCTTTGGTTTCTAAAGTTAAAGGATAATATAGAAAAATAACTGGAAAGGAGATTAAATCTCAAATCCTAATTCTTTTCTAACAGTATTTACCCATTGTTGGAATTTCATTCCATGCCTTAATGGTCCTATGAATTTTATCTGCTTAGACATATATGCAGAAGCGGCATTAACTTCTCCTGTAAATACTCCTGCAGCGATATTTTTATTCATTTCAATGGTTACATCACGGGAATCCAATTCACCTTCACCTGTTGTGAATTTTCCTTTATCTATAGTGATCCAAAAACTTGGACCAGGAACTATTTTGAATTGGAATTTAAGGGCAGATTTCTTCGATTTCTTTTGGATTTTATCGTTTGAATTACAAATCTCTACTAACACTTCGAGGTAATCAGGGATATCCTCTATATCAAATGCGCTAGTTTTCACTTTGTGGATTACACTACCTCTTAATCCTTCACCTAGACCGATTTCATCTAACATTGGGGGAGGTTCTACTGTTTCTAAAGTCATTCCAATTTCATAACCTTCTTGCACTGCATCGAAGATCTTCCTGACCTTATTTTTCTTGCAATCACCGATTTTGAAGACTTTCGATACATGCTTCTTGATTTCAATCTCAAGATCACTATAAGGTGTGGGTTCAGTAGCGACAACTATCTCATCAAATACAAAGGCAAAGTCCTTTGATTTGTGCGTACCAGAGATAATCCTCCCGTCAATATTCTTTATAACAGCATCAGTAACCACTAAAATTCTATCATCATCGAGAGTTCTTTGAACGATTTCAGACCCGACAAGAGAATAGAGATCAGTTCCAAGAACAGCGTTTTCTTCAAAGATAGTAATTTGCTTCTTCTTACTCGAGAGATAATTAGAAACTTCGATACCAATCATCCCCCCACCAATAACAGCGAATTTTATTCCGGATGGATTCTCATCTCGCAAGATTTCTGCATATGTTTTGTAATTTTCTACATCTATTCCTGTAATATTAGGAATTGAAGGTACTGAACCAGTTGCAAGTATTACCACTTCTGGTTTAAACCCATCAAGAATTTCTTTACTATAAGGAGTACTTAGCTTGATATCTATATCATATTTCTTTGTAAGGTGCATATATTTTGTTAAGAAATTTCTGGATTCTTTTTTCATAGGAGCAATGTCTGCGAGATGAAGATTTCCACCAATTTTATCTTGATCATCAATAAGCAAAACATCATGACCACGCAACTTTGCAACAAGAGCTGCTTCTAGCCCTGCTGGACCGGCTCCAATAACTAAAACCTTGCAAGTGTTTTTTGCAGGAACAATATCTCTATATCTACCGAAAATATTAGGATTAATCGCACAAGCTAATTTCTCATCAATCAGTATTTGATTTAAACAAGCATTACAAGCTGGACAGACAATCATTTCTTGTCTTTTATCTTCCAAAACCTTCTGAGGGAAATATGGATCAGCAATAACTGCTCGACCCATGGCAACCATATCTGCACGATTATCTTGTAGAATTTCTTCTGCAATTTCAGGGGTATTTATTCTTCCTACAACACAAATTGGAATACGACGTACAAACTGCTTGATAGTTTTAGAGTATTTAGAATACAAACCTCGAGGACGATTCATAAATGGTACAACGGGATAATAAGGAGAATCAAAAATTCCAGCAGTAATGTTTAGGAGATTTGCTCCTACTTGACTCAATTTTTGAGCAATCAAACCCATTTCATTAACTAGCAATCCACCATCAATGAAATCCTCACAGTTAAGTCTAAAGCAAATGATGAAATTTTCACCACATTTCTTCCTAATGGCACGTGAGACTTCAACTGCAAATCTTGTTCTATTCTCGAGAGTGCCACCATATTCGTCAGTACGGTCATTAAACAAAGGAGAGAAGAATTGATTCAAAAGATAACCATGACCAGCGTGAACCTCAACACCATCAAATCCTGCCTTTTGTAATCGTGCAGAAGCTTCTGCATATCCTTTTGTTACATTTTGGATCATTTTTTTCGTCATGGGTTGAGGGATTACACCAATAACCGTGCTTGGGATATTTGAAGGACCAACGATTTGTTCACCTGTTATAAAACTAGTTGATTGAATGCCAGCATGATAGAGCGGACCAAGGATTTTGGCACCATAAGCATGAATTGTCTCTGCAAGTAATTTTAATCCCTTAATTTGCTTATTGGATTCAATACTTAGCATATTCAACGTTCCGCGACCAACTTTGTCAAAAAATAGACCTTCAATAATTAGTAATCCTGTTCCACCTTTTGCTCGAAGCTTATAATACTCTATAATTTGCGGTGTAACATTACCATTTTCATCGCCAAGATTTGTCTCCATCCCAGGCATGACGATTCTGTTTTTAATTTCAACTTTGCCTAGTTTTATAGGTTCGAATAGTTTCAAATGAATCCCTCAAGGAATAATAGATGAATGAAGTTTTTATTATCATGATTGAAATTAAATCTTGTGAATAAAAACAAAGAACTAGAAGGAATTTAGACAAAAATTGTATTCTATTCCTTCGTGTTTTCTTCTATTGAGTGTTTATCTTCTTCATCTACTTCATATGTAGGAGAATGGCTAAGGTAAATATATGCAGTAGAGTCTAATGCTTGGAGGTTATAGGTTCCTTTTTGCTTTATAATTTTAAGAGGAAATTTTTATAACATAGACGCTTTCATCATAAGTGTATAATCACATTGTGATAGGTGTTAGCTATTTCCAACTATTATGTAGGTGTCAATATCGGTTCCGTATCTGTTAATCTCGTCAGTGTTGACGAGAAAGGCAAGTATACAATTGCTAAAGAATCACATATAGGCAGACCACAAGAAGTTCTTGATAAACTCATAAAAGAAAATAGTAATTCTGGTAAAACTTTCTATGAGGTAAGTGGTTCTTTTGGCGAGATTTCTGAGATTATTGCAGTTGAACGAGGGATAAAAGCTTTAGAGGAGCAATTCGATGTTGTTCTTTCTCTAGGTGGGGAAGCCATTGTTTTGTATGTCTTGAGTAAGGAAGGACATATCCTTAACGTTTTGTCTCATGATAAATGCGCAGCAGGCAGTGGAGAATTTTTCATTCAACAGATTGATCGTTTAGGTATCTCCCTTGAAGAAGCAATTTCCTTTGCACACAAAGGGAAGAAAACTGAAATAGCTTCTCGTTGTTCCGTTCATTGTAAATCTGATATCACTCATAAATTGAATCGTGGAGAAGCCTCAGTTGAAGATCTTTTGACTTCCGTTCTTGCAAGCATGGCTAACAAAATCAAAGGATTAGTTGTTCAATCTCGAGTGGATGTTAAGAAATTACTTGTTATTGGTGGGGTTTCTCTTAATACCGCGTTCATTAAATTACTCAAGGAAGAACTAGGAGATGTTGAAGTTGTGCTCAAAGATGTCAGCTCAGTTTTCGAGGCTTATGGTGCAGCTTTGCTGGCAAAGGATAATCCTATTCATGAAAAATTGAATTTGATAACTAGTAAAAGCTTCTCTACAATGCCTTCTTTAGAGCAATTTAGAAAGCAAGTTACAATTGTCGAATCAGTAGAACACAAGAGGGATTTCAAGAAGGATTCTTCCTTCCTTTTAGGTGTGGATGTTGGTTCCACTACAACAAAAGCAGTGCTTGTAGACCCGGCAGATTTGGCAGTTGTTGCATCATTTTACGGAAGAACTAGTGGCAATCCTGTAGAAGCAACCAGAAAATGCATTAATGAGATCATCTCACAAGTTGGAAATCAGAAAATCAATTTAGTAGGTGTTACTGGATCTGGTCGGGAAATTGTCGGAGCGTACCTAGGAACTTCTGCTGTTTATAACGAAATTTCCGCTCACTCTCGAGGGGCAGTGTTTTACGATCCCGAAGTGGATACAGTTTTTGAGATTGGAGGTCAGGATTCCAAGTATATGTTCCTACAAAACGGTGTTCCTGTTGATTATGCAATGAATGCTACTTGTTCTGCTGGAACTGGTTCTTTCCTCGAGGAAAGTGCCAAAGGTGATCTTGGTATAGATGTTTTCAACATTTCCAAAACAGCCATTGGTGCTGAGAGTCCTGTTAGGTTCAAGGCAGACTGTGCTGCGTTCATTAATACTGATATTCGCACGGCAATGCAAGAAGGATATGGTCGAGATAACATCGTTGGAGGATTAGTTTATTCCATTGTTGATAATTACTTGAACAAGGTTAAAGGTTCCCGAACGGTTGGCGAGAAAGTTTTCTTCCAAGGAGGAGTTGCAAAGAATCACTCCATTGGTTTTGCTTTTGCAGAAGCAACTGGTAAACAAATCATTATTCCTCCAAGTCCAGAACTTGTAGGTGCTTTCGGAATAAGTCTCATTGCTAAAGAAAAGTACGAGCAGCATGAAATTAATGCAATGCCAGCGAAGACTGATCTCAAATCTATAATTAAAGAAGAATTGAAACATCATGGTAGTTTTACTTGTAAGGCATGTGAGAATTATTGTCGAATTGAGAGGTACGAGGTAGGGGGACGCAAATTCAACTT
>JAHLVZ010000034.1 GCA_019058165.1 Candidatus Heimdallarchaeota archaeon | reverse complement strand
ATGAGATATCTCAATGAAAAAAAACAGAAGAAAAAAGAGAAGAAAGGTAAGAAATCACAAGATTCCGACGATGAATACGATGTTAGCATAAAATAAACTGGAGAGACCTAAAAAATGAAATTAGAGCTAGTTAATGAACCATTAAAAGTTGTTCAAACAATTGCTATCGCAGATTTAGAAGACACTATTGTAACTGTTGGTAAACGATCAAGAGTATTCCCGGTTGTTGAGACCAGATCGTATGAAACAATTGGATATTATATTACTGGAGATATTTACCTTGGTGCAGACACAATAGTCAATACACAGAAAGGAGCTATTGGAGAACCGATTGAAAAGCTTGCGAAAGAGGCTTTCATTAAATGCGATGACATTGATCTTTCTAATACTAAATCTGAAACCCTCTCAGATAAAGATTTCAGGAAAACAGAACTAACAGCTTATCGTTATTTCCAGAAAATACACGACACCCAATTCAACAAACATGGTAAATCTGAATGGCGTGTGAATGGTAAACGTTACTCATGGCCCCAAGATCTCAGTCGTCTTGATTTTTACATCTACTTATTTGAACCGGAAGAATTCATCTTAATAAAAGATAATCATTCTATAATTGCTATTGGTAAAGATGAACGAGAAGTTATTGTTTGTAACAAAAAGAAGAATTCATACGTTGTAGTTTCTAAGAAAGATGGTGTGAAAGTTTCTAATGATAAGGGCGAAATTGTTAGAGCAAGTTCTGATGGAGTTATGATAGACGGTAAAAGCCTGAATGAAATAATTAAAGGTGCACTACGACCTCTATCAGACAGATTTAATGGTCGAAGAAAATTTTAGAAAAAAGGCTTTTTACAATGCCTTTTTCCTTTTTCTGTTTTTTCGAATAACAAATTCATTTCTTTTAAAAAATCATTATTCTTCTGCAGCTAATCATTTTGATGATTCTTTGAGCTCTTTAGAGCTCTTCTTTAGTGTTGTGATTTGCTTTTTCATGCTGGTTATTGCTTTCTTATTTTTCGCAATCGTCTCTTGTAATGATTGAACCTCATTAGTTAGAGAATTTAATTTCTCCTCTAATGCTAAATAATCATCTTTTGCACTAATTGCTGGTTTTGGATAATCTTGTCCAGTTACTGCGCTTCTTTTGGGAAGAGGTTTTGGTGTTTTCAAAGATTTCTTCATTCCTATGTCAGATGCAGATGCATCAAATTTCGGTTTTTCCCCAGGAGTATACTCCTCCATTGATTTCTTGCCAGCTCTGTGATCCGATTGTTCAATCAAATCTAAGACACGAACAGACGTTTCAATATCAGGTTTAATAGTTGTTTCTTTTACAAAGATCTGACCATCTTTCGGAATTTGTTCCATTAGATCTGTTACAACCCGATCGACAACAACAGGTGAGATATACACTTCTTCAGAATCTAAGAGAAAACGCAATCCATTTTCTGCTTCCTCTGGTAAGTCTCTGAGTGTAGTTCCTTTTAAAATATTCAATTTTTTACTACTAATAGCATGTGCTCCTTGCACAAGGTAAACGGCATAATTTTTGCCTTCGATGCCAAATTTAAATGAAAATGTTGTTCCTGGAATTTTTACTATCGCTTCATCACTCATGATAATCCTTCCTTGTGTAATTAGTCTATAATTTGTTCTTACCTCTATAAATTCGTTATCTTGTAGGACAATTTGAACAAAAATCTTTCAGCGGAAAGATAATATGTTAATAAGATATTTTTTGTTAATGGTGTCTATACAATGAGTAATGACGAAATAAAAATTGAACATGATCTTTTCAAAGTAATACACGATCGAAGATCAATAAGAAAATTCCTTGATAAAGAAGTATCAGATGAAGTAATAGACAAAATTCTTAGTGCAGGTATTAGAGCTCCTTTTGCGTATCAGAGTTGTAGTATAGTTTACACTCGAGATAAAGAGAAAATGAAAAAACTGAGAATGTTCCCAACAACCAAACTGTATATGGTTTTCTTTATTGATTTCAATAGAATGGAAAAAATAATCAAACAAAGAAACTACAAATATGATTTTGATGATAGTTTGCTTCTATGGATGGGAGTTCAAGATGTTTCACTTGTAGTAGAAAATGTGATCTTATCAGCGGATGCTTTAGGATTAGGTTCCGTTTTACTAGGAGGAGCGCCTTTTCAAGTTGATAAAATAACAGAAATTTTCAAAGTTCCCAGAAAAACATTCCCTGTGGTAAGTATGTGTTTAGGATATCCAGATCCAGAACACAAAATGCAAATTCGTCCAAGATATCCTTTGAAACTTACTGCTTCAGAAGACAAATACAATGATCTCTCAGATGATGAAATTAAAGAGTGTATGAGAGCAATGGATGAAGGATATATTACTCAAGGGTATTACATAAAACTTGGAGCTAAAATACCTTTGAATAAAGGAAAAGATGAAATTGATATGGACAAATATTCATGGTCAGAGCATATAAGTCGGAAAATAACACAAGGAGCATGGTATGAAGAGACATTACTGAATTTACTAAGAAAACAAGGATTCAAACTCGATTAATTTTTCCATATTCACAATCTTCAACTAAAAAACAGTTAGAACAAAGCGGCTTCTGTTTTTTGCAGAACCGTTTCCCGTGTTCAACAAATAAAGCATGAAATTCATTGAAAACACTTGCATCTTTATCTAAGTTAGACTCGTAGAAGTTTTTCCAATATTTTCTATCATTTGAATCACCATATCCTAATCTCTTACTGATTCTAATTGTGTAAGCGTCAATAACAAATTCGGCTTCATTTAATAGATAAAGAAGAATTGAATCAGCTGTTTCCTCTCCGATTCCTTTTACAGATAATAATGCCTCTCTGTTTGGTTTCGGGTTACGAACCCATAATCTACAAAGGTTTTTCAAATATTGCGCTTTAAGATTGAAAAATCCTGCAGGGGTTATTAACTCGACTAATAATTCATCGTCACAATTTAAGATGCTTTTTGGAGACAGTAAATTATTATGCCTTAGGTTTTCAAGAGCTTTTTCTACATTCTTCCAAGAAGTATTCTGAGTCAAAATTGCTCCAATAGCGATTTCAAATCCTTCTCCTGGCCACCAGTTTTGCGAACCATAAAACGATAATATTTTTTCGAATAAGTCTCTTGGTTGCATTTGTATCAAATAGTTGATTATTGTGTTTTATGTTAAATATACTTGTGTAAAAATACTTCTTTAGTTGTTTTTTCTAAAAAAATTAATTAGTATTATTAAACAAACATATTATGCAGAAAAGATATCTTGATAGGAATTAAAGCTGACTATTGAATGGAGGATGAGATATTGAAACTAACTGAAATTGTACGTATTAATGAAAAAGGCGAGATTACAATTCCTCAGAACATCAGAGACAATATTGGAATAGTTGAAGGTATGCATGTTATGCTTAAAGTTGATATTGAAAGAAGAGAAATAACTATAGCACCTTTTATGACTTCTGAAGTAGATTTAGTTGAATTCAAAATAACTCTAGCAGATATTCCAGGAGCTTTAGCAAAATGTGCAACATTTCTAAGTGAGAATAACATCAATCTTGTTGCTAGTGATTCAAGACAAATACAAAGTGGGGAAATTGCTGAATGGATTGTTGTGGCAGATATTTCTAAATGTAAATCCAATATTAGAGATCTTTGCAAACAATTAGTGAATGAAGGGTTTGCTAGAAATTCAGTTTGTAGGAGCTTCCAATAGACAATTTTTTCATTGCTAATCAAATAAGATAGAGAAAAACTAATTATTCTCTATCGCTTCATCAGCAACTAATTCTAAGACATAATCCTCTTTTTTCTTCATTCTATGAGCGTTAATTAATAGAAGTGAACCTATTGCTGCTCCAACCCCAAAAAGAACAAATCCTACTATTTGTTGTATGAGTAATAAAGTTTCATCAGGTTGACTTGAATTCACAAAAAACGATAAAATTGTCAATGGTAGGACAGTTAGGCTTAATATCAAAATAATTATCCCTAATCTCTTGTAAAGAGAGCTAGAAACAGCTTTTGAGCGTTTTTCCAGCTCCTCTGGTGTGGACTCATGATCACTCACTTCATTATCTGTTGTTGAATCCTCTGAATCATCAAAAGGTATTTCTTTGATTTCAACCAATATAATTCACATCTAATTAAACGCTGACAGTTGATTTTTGTTGTGGTTTTTTAATTCTTGCTTTCAAACCATTAATCATGCTTATTTGGGAAAAATTTGTATTAAGCAACTTTGTATATTCTATGAAGAATAAAGAATGTCAGATAAGAAGAGATTTAATTGCTAAGTAACGTAAGAGAAAGTTTTTTCTAACAAAGAAAGAATAGTTAACTGTATATGAGGGATTTAAATGTCCGATAGAACTCTAGATGATCTTGAGCCAAATCTTGTTTGGCAAATTTTTAAGGAAATCACAAAAGTACCCAGACCTTCTAAGAAGGAAGGAAAGATTCGTAAATGGGTAATAAACTGGGCATCAAAAAATAACATAAAAGTAAAAGAAGACAAAACTGGCAATCTGCTTTTGTCAAAAGATGCTGCTCCAGGTTGTAAAAAAATCCCCATATTAATTTTACAGGCACATTTAGATATGGTTTGTCAAAAGCAGTCACATATAGAGATAGATTTTGAAAATGACCCAATAAATGCTTTTGTTGAAGGTGATACAGTAAGAGCAGAAGGAACATCCCTTGGGGCTGACAATGGCATTGGTATGGCGATCGGATTAGCTGCTTTAATTTCTCCTGATTTAAAACATGGTCCATTAGAGGTTCTATTAACCGTCGATGAAGAAACAGGATTAACAGGTGCCTTTGCTCTAGAAGCTGGTTTCTTTAATGGAAAATACTTGTTAAATATTGATAGTGAAGAAGTAGGGAAAATAACTATAAGTAGCGCAGGTGGGGGCGGAACAGATTTTGTTTACAAATCAAAACTAGAGAATAAATCAAACCATAAAGGTATCAAACTAACTATTTCAGGGTTAAAAGGGGGACACTCTGGAGTAGACATAGATTTACCAAGATTAAATGCTATAAAATTAGGGATTGATGCTTTGCTTGAGCATCAAGACTCTTTATTGTTAAATTCTTTAAATGCTGGGTCAGTTCGTAATGCGATTCCTAGAGATTTTGAATGTATAATTTTAGTCCCAGAAAAAGAACGAAAAAATATACTGAAAAATCTGAAACAGTGGAAAAAAAACACATTAGATATTGCTAGAACATCTGAACCAGAGATAACTATAGATATTTCCGATGTTACTGAAACACTAGCATTCAATTCCGAAACCACAAAAGCGGCATTAAATCTTTTACTCGATATTAATCATGGTCCTCTAACGTATAGTAAGGAAATTGTGGGGCTTGTTCAAACTTCCAGCAATTTAGCATTGGTTGAAACTACAGAAAAGGAGATTAGTATTCATGTAAGTACAAGAAGTTCTGTAAATAAGGAACTTGAAGAAGTTCGAGCAAAGCTTAAAGATATTGGTATAAATCATGGAGCAAAAGTAACACAAGATGAAGCCTATCCAGGTTGGGAACCAAATCCTGGATCACCATTTCTAAAACATGTAAAAAAAATATATGAGGAAGTAAGTGATAGCACAATAGAACTCGAAGCGATTCATGGTGGTTTAGAATGTGGGCTTTTTGTTTCACTTGATCCAGAATTACAAGTTACATCCATTGGTGTAAATATCCATAATGCTCATAGCCCAGATGAATATGTCGAAATTGAAAGTGTTGGAATAATCTGGGATGTGGTTGTTAAAATTATTGAAAATATGAATCAACTAAAGTAAATTCCAAAAAGAATTACTTTTTTTCTTCTTTTTTCTTCAATTATCCTAAAAAAATATAATACCCTTTGTTCTTATACTGATAGTTACAAAGGATTAGATGTAAAACCTTGTGAAAGGTCGAATTATTTGGTGGTGGGTATTATAAAAAAATTTGAGGGGATTTACGTCTCCACATTGACCCCGTTTAATGAGAAACTCGAAGTTGATTATGAAACAATAAAAGCACAAATAGATTTTGTTATAGAAAAAGGTGTACATGGCTTAGTTGTTTGTGGGGTTAATGGGGAATTTTCAAGTCTCTCTCTGACTGAAAGAAAAAAAGTAATAAAAACATCAATAAATGCTGCTAAAAATCGCGTTCCGGTTATTGCTGGAGCCTATTCTAATAGCTACAAAGAAGCTTTAGAATTAGTCAGATATTCTGAGGAGAATGGTGCGACGGCAGCTATCCTAACAACGCCTTTCTTCTTTAGAAGGCCTTCACAAGAAGGATTGTTTGATTACTTTGGTAAAATTTTAGATGAAGTTAAGAAGTTTCCAATATTCCTATGCAATGTTCCAATTTATTCACTTATTGAATTAAGTTTGAATTTAGTGGAAAATTTAACTATGAAATATAAGAATATTGTTGGATTAGAAGATCTGAGTGGAGTAACGGATAGTATACTTGCATATGCAGGAGCTTTTGAAAATCTCTCAGTTTTAGTTGGCAGTGATAGAATGGTCTACAATGGACTTAATGCTGGGTGTGATGGAGCAGTAAGTGCAATTGCTAATATTTTACCTGAATATCTATTAAAAATATATGAGACATATAAGAAAGGCGATACAGATCAAGCTTGGATTGAACAAGAATCTGTTATTGGTATTAGATCTTTAATGAAAAGGTTTCCATCACGTTCTGCGCAGAAATTCATCTTTTCAAAAATTTCTGGAAGAGATTCCTTTGTTAGACCACCTCTTAGAAATCTAACAGAAGAAGAAAAAGAGAATCTCACTATAATTATCGGGGAACATGGACTAAAAGTAGAATCAGAAATCCCAATTTGAAATTATTACTGAAGACAAGTATAAAGTTTATAACTGATTATTTTTATCAAATCTAAAAAGTTTCATCACATTGTGTTATAAATTGGAGTTTTAGTCATTGGTCCGAAGAAAACAAAAGCAAGACAACCGAACCGAATTAGAGAAAAAAGGATTACCAAGATACTTTACAATGACAGATGGAGCACAAGTTAGAGTTTTGGAGTTCAACCTTGCTGAAAAACCCAATGATTATGTTATTATTCTAATTCCTGGATTTCTCACTGTTTTCCAAAGCTGGCAACGTGTAATGGAACTATTAACCCCTGAATTCAGAGTGTTTTATTTGGAATCTCGAGAGAAAGTTTCTTCCATTGTACCTAGAAAGTTAGAGCGAAAAATCAAACTTACTAACATGGCTCATGATATTAAGGAAGTTGTCCAGCAAATAGAGATGAATGGTCAGAAGTACATTACTCTTACTAGTTCTACAGGAGGAAACATATTAACTGAAGCTTTAAGCAAAGAATGGTTTCATCCCACAGGAGCAATTATGGTAGGTCCAGCGATTGAATTTCATATTTCATTATTTGCATTTATTGTTTCTATAATCGTACCAAATTTCATAAAACAAGGAATTTTGATACCAGCGGTAAAGTGGTATGTGTCGAGAAGATTTGTGAACACAGAAGCAGAACCAGAACAGATGGAGAAATATATACGAGCACTTAAGGAAGCAAATATGCGAAAAGCTATGCCTACATTCAGAAGATTTTATCGATATAGTATTTGGGATATGCCACCTAAAGTGAAAACACCAACACTTTTACTTGGAGCATCTAGCGATGGAATGCATACTACCCAAGAATGTCTTCGAACTCATGAGTTAATGCCTAATTCAATTTATGTTGATCTAGGTAGTAATAAGGCAACACATTCTGATCCATTAATCGAGGAACTTAAGAAATTTATAATAAGATTAGATAATGGTGAATTTGATAAGTGAAAAATTGCAGGAGATAAACCAAATGGGCAGAAAAAAAGAAGATTTAAGAGCCGAGATTGAAAAGAAAGCAAAAGAAATCTATTGTGAAATGTCAGATGGTATGAAAGTAAGAATTTTAGATTTCGATTTAGCAGAAAAACCAAATAAATACACCATTTTTTTGATCCCAGGTTTTGTCACTGTTTTTTTGAGTTGGGAGATGTTAGTTGAGATTCTTTCCAAGGATTTCCGTATTTTATATTTTGAATCTCGGGAGAAATCAAGCAGTATCGCTCCTAATAGAAAGGTAGAACGAAGAACAACAATACGAAAAATGGCCCATGATATTAAAGAAGTTATTGAGCAATTAGAACTCGATAAACAAGATTATATTACGTTAGCTAGTTCCACAGGTGGAACAATTCTTGTTGAAGCTCTAAGTGAAAAATGGCTTAGTCCACCAGGCGCAGTAATGGTCGGACCCACCATAGAATACCATCTCAAATTTATTGCCCCATTTTTAATTACGATTGTTCCAGATTTCAAGAAAAATCTATTCATGCCACTTTTCAGATGGTTTTTGGGAAAAGTTCATGTTGACAAAAATGAGCATCCAAAACAATATGCAAAATATGTTCGTGCAGGTGAAGAAGCAATATTGAGAAAAATAAGGAGAGTTTTACGGGAAATGTACAAATACAAATGCTGGCATATGCCCCCTAAAGTGGAGACTAAGACTTTAATCGTTGGTGCATCTACCGATAAGGTACATGCAACAGAAGAAGCTATCCGAACTCATGAATTAATGCCAAATTCATCATATATTGATCTTGAAGACAACATAGCAGCTCATTCTCAACCTTTAGCAGACGCTCTTATGGACTTCATAGGAGAATTAGAAAAATAATATAAAGTGTAAGGACGAATAAATCGAGATGACTTATATCATAAAAGCTCCACCTGATTATTTACCATTAACTATGTCTGAATTTGTAAAACATTTTTCAAATTTACTCACAAATGATACAAATGATCATTGGATAAATTATGAAAATTATACAAAAATAATTGGTTATTGTTGCAGAGGACTTTTCGAAATTTGTATGAAATATTTTGCCAAAGAAGATCTAGTAATTGCTACAACACCAATTCATCATACTTCTTTTAGAAATATTATTGAGAAATATGTGAAACCAGAAAATATACACATAATAGAGCTCAATAGTAATTTCAATGAGATAAAAAAAGTTCCTGAAATGAAAAAATGTGATATCGTTGTAATTACTCACTTATTTGGTCAAGACATGGATTTATCTGTTTTATCAAAATTCAAGAAGAAGCATAATTGTCTAATCCTTGAAGATAGAGTTCAAGGAGGAACACTTGACGTAAAGTTTAGTCATAAAGTTGTGGATATCGCTCTTTATTCAATGGCAATGGACAAGAGACCAATTGCTCTGGGTGGAGGATTTATGTATATTGATAACAAACACCCCAAGTTAATTGCTGATTTTAAAGAGATAATTGAAAAGTTACCCAGAGAAAAATCAAGTAAAAGATTTAAAGAATTACTGAAAAAAATACCTACATTTCTAATTTACAATTACAGAGCTGTTACTTTCACATTTGTTAGTTTTATAAAATTACTAAATTCCTTTAATAAAAAAATAAGCATATTAAGTATTACAAAATCATATAGGAACAGCAATCCTGGTTTTAGTAGAAAGGGATATTTGTTGAAACCATCAAAAGGTTTGCTAAAATCAATGTATCAGAATTTTCATAGACATAAAGAAATAGAGGATTTATATACAAAAAATTATGATTTCTTTATTAATTGTTTTTCACCTAAATTGAAATCTTATTTCTTTCCTTGGTATAATGGAAAGACCTCGCTAACTCCTTACAATACAATATTAATAGAGGAGAATCTTGTAGAGGAATTTTTAGAGTTCTTGAGTGACTATAGTATCTCAAGTTTGCCAAATCCTACCTATAAATTGTTCAACAAATCCTATGGTGATTACTCTGAAATTATAAAATTCAATAATGGTATAGCATACTTACCATGTTTTGTTAATATGACTAAAGAAGAAATTGTTTTTCTAACTAATCGGATAAAGGAATTTTACAGAATACATAATCTGTCAAAATAATATATCGATTTTTTTGAAGCAACACTTCGAATTATTAGTCAATATTTATAACATCAGATGTATGATAGTTCATTTGTTAACTTTTAGGTGTACAAAATGAAAGTGTGGATAGTACATGATTCTCAAATGGGAAATGGTGAAAACCTGGCGAAAACAATGGGTAAAACCTTTGAAAAAGATATGGAAGTAAATATCGGTCACGTAAAGAAGATTGATCCTGCGAAGGTTGTTGCTGACTCTCCCGATATTATTGTTGTTGGTGCAGCTGTACGAGCGTTCATGACTTCATTTACTTCTAGGAAATGGATTAGAAAATTACATAAAGAACTTCAGAAAGCTAATAAGACTGTCAAAATTGGTGCAACCTTTCTCACTCATGTAATGAAGAAAGAAATGGTTAATGGCAGAGGTAATCGACTCAACAAACTCTTAGCTAAAAGTCCAAATGTAATAGCTGTTTATCCTGAATATTTATCAGGAAAAGTTGTTGCTGCTGAAGGTCCTTTTGAAGAATATGTTCTCGGTGATGCTGAAAAACTCGCTGCTGAAGTACTCAAATTATCTAAGAAAAAATAGAGTGATTTGGGATTAATAATTAGTCGGTTTTCCTACTGCTTTTTTTCTTTTTCAATCCCAAATTATGTTATAATTACTTCTTGTATTATTTTTTCAAACTAAAAATCATCTTCTTCGGAAGCTGGTTTCTTGCATCCAGTTGCTATTGAAGAGAATTCAGTTATCTTCCACTGTCCATGTTTGTTTTTAGCAAGACCTACTGGTGTTGGGAAGTCCTTACCTGTGCTTTGAATAATTGCTTTAAGTCGTTTTTCTCCTTCAGGAACATAACCTAAGAATGCCATCTTTGGTTTGCTTTCAGTGAATTTGTAGTCTTCTTTGTACTCAGCTCCCAAATAGCTCTTTACAATATTTGGATCATTACGCATGTACTTTAGTAGTGTTTTATTTGTTGGACCTAGTTTCAATCCAGATGGAGTACTTGGATCCTCAAGATTGTGTTTCTTCGATAAAATTACGGTTGCCATTGCATCACCAATAGCTTTGTCCTTAACACTATAATTGTAGGCAGCAACTAAGAAATGAAATATCGATTGTGCAGGATCAGAGGCATTCTTTTCCCAGCTCGCTTTAAATTTCTTGAAATCTGTAATCATTTCACCGGTGATTTTTTTCTTTTGCTCTTTCATCCCACGGAATGAATGTTCAACAGATTTATCGTATTCATCTTGAGCAGCACTACGATGCTTGTCTATTTGTTTTTTAGTCTGTTTTTCAGCTTCATCTTCGACAGCATCACCAGCAGCTCGTTTTACAGCTCTAGTAGCTTTTTTTCTAAGTCGATCAAACATATAATCACATCATATTAGTTTGCTTTTAGAAATTCAATGTATTCTTCCAAAAACAATTTCTACAACGCTATCTTCTATCTTTTGAATTAATACTTTTTCGCTTATAAGATAGCAGTTTTGAATAATTGAAAAGTAAATTTTGGAATTTATAGTATTCTTGACAATTTATCATAAAGATTTTGCTTCTTGAGGGTAGTATATAACATCTTATAGATTTCATAGAATTTATCATAGGTTTTTACGTTTTCAGGAATAGGTTTTTTCTTTTCATCGATTATAACCATTTCATCTGCAGCACTATCAATATTCTTGTAAATGCCAGCTCCAACACCAGCAAGTATAGCTGCCCCTAATGCAGTTGCTTCCTCCACTTGGCCTTTAATAACTGGTAACCCACAAATATCGGCTTCTATTTGATTCCAGGTAGAATTTCTTGATGCTCCTCCGGTAATCCTTAGTTCCTTTAGATTTACATTTAATTCTTCAAAGACTTTAAGATTCGTCCTTATTTCATAACAAGTGGCTTCCATAATAGCTCTTATTAGGTGTTTTCGAGTATGTCCAAGGCCCAAGCCAAATATCAATCCCTTAGCATTTGGGTCCCAATATGGTGCGCCAGCTCCAACGAAATGAGGGAGAACCATTAACCCTTCAGATCCTGGTGGAATAGATTCTGCTTGCATGCCTAATAGTTCATATGAATCTAGATTCAAACTTGGTGCAAGACTTTTTTCCGCAGAAGAGAAATTATCTCTAAACCAACGAAGAATAGATCCTGTTGTAAAGATACTCGCTTCATAAACATATTTTCCTGGAATTGCGTGGCAACTACAAAGAACTCTTCTTTCCTTATCTCTTTGATTTTCATCTAAATAGGCTAACAGAAATGTTCCGGTACCAGTAGTTGCTTTTATTCTTCCTTTTCTTGTAACTCCAACACCGATCGCAGCACACTGCTGATCACCACCTCCCGCTATGATAGGCAATCCTTCTGGTAGGCCAGTTACTTTTGCTGCTTTCTTTGTTAATCCCCCTATTCTCTTTCCTGAAGGAAGGGGTTTTGGTAGTTTCTCTTTTGGTATATCTAAAGCATTTAGAATTTCATTTGACCAAGTCAAGGTGTTAATGTCAAATAACATTGTTCTTGAAGCATTACTATAATCGGTTATGAATTCACTAGTAAGCTTCATTTGTATGAAATCATGAACCAATAAGAACTTATAAGCTTCATCAAACGCTTTTGCCCAATTCTTCTTAATCCATAGGATTTTCGGATTAGAGAAGTAGGGATCAATTGTCAGCCCGGTAAGATCATAGATTTTCTTACTCCCTATTAATTCCTTAATTTTCTCGCATTCTTTTATTGTTCGTCTATCTTGCCAAACGATTGCTCGAGATAGAGGAATACCATTTTCATTTACAGGAACAATTGTTTCACGTTGATTTGTAACAGATGCACTCACAATTTTTGATGGATTAGTTTTTGTTTTCTTTAATACTTCTTCAATTGTATTTTTTGTTACGAGCCACCAATCATCGGCATTTTGTTCAACGAATGTTGGTGTAGGAAAATAGCTTTCATATTCTTGATATGCTGAATCGATCATTTTCCCCTTAAGATTAAAGATTATTGATCTTCCACCAGTTGTTCCGACATCAATGCTTAGAATATATTGGTCATTTTTTGTTGACAATGTTAGTTCTCCTATTCTTCAGAAATCAAAAATCCTTAACATTTTTTTAGACAATTACAATTCAAATCTAACCTATTAAACATTTTTTACTTTTTTTCAGACTGTATTAATATTCTGTGACTTGTAAGATCGATATAACCTTCTTCTAGAATTTCTAGATGCATGTCCCATAAATTCTTTTCATATTTCTCAACAGAGAATTCAGGAATCTGCCAAGGAATTGCTTTTAGATAATATACAATAGCACCAATGTCAAAGCATCTTGTAATAGGAAATGCTTCTAGTTGCTTAGTTATATTAAAGCCAACATCTTCGAGCTCATTTACAATTTTTTTCAAATCCCAATCAAGATACTCTAATTCTTCAACCGGATATCCTAATCTCTGATTTAATTCGAGATTATCCTTCCAACCAACTTGTTGAGTAATAAACAAACCATCTGACTTCAATATTCTGTGTAGCTCTGCAGGTGAATAGGATTCATGTCTATTGATTATTAGCTCAAATTGCTCGTTCTCAAAAGGTAATTTATCGCCCTCGTTTATTTGAACTACTTTGACACCAATTGGTTCCAGTTTTTTCTTTGCAATAGGAACATTTGGCTTATATGCTTCAGTAGCAAAAGTTTCTTTTGGTAATGGTTGCAGTGAAGAAAGAAATTCTCCTCCTCCAGTGCCCATATCCAGCATGGTTTCAACTGTTCTTACAAAAGGTAGAATTTCACTATGATAACTCCAAGTTAATGGTTCACTAACTATTCGACTACTTATATGAGAAAAATCCCACCCGGAAAAAGGATGTAATGCATCTTTAATCAATAAAGTGAATAATTCCTTAGAGGACTTTGTTTTCATTTTCTTGTGGTCTCCTGCAAATATTCTTGTGTTACTAGATTTCAACAAAGTATATTTACTCTATTATCAAATAGATATTAAGATAATATTTGATTATTTACATATCAGAATTTTGAATGTGCTCTTTCCGTAAGGTTCAAAAAACGTATGTAATTAAGTAATTGTAGAGTACAGATTATTGATTTAAATTGGATAGGATAGAAGATGAAGATATTTTTTGATGAAACCCAAAAAGAACGCGGTAAAATAAATACTAATTATTCCATTCTTCGTGATTCTTTAAGAAGTGAAGGTCTTGAAGTTGAGGTATATAATGATTTTCCAATTTCAGAAAAATCATTAAAATGTGATGTTTTTGTTTTCGCTTGCCCTGATGGTTCTAAGCTAGGTAAGAATGAGATTGATGCCCTTTCAGATTTTGTAGAAAAAGGAGGAGGGTTATTAGTAATTGGAAACGCAGGTGGAGATAGAGGCTTACGTACTAATATGAATGAAATTTTAAACAAATTTGGTATTGAGATGCTTTCTGATCAAGTTAAGGATGAAGCTAGTAATGAATTTAATATGCCCACTCATCCAGTGATTAATGATGTAAAGGAGCACCCAATAGGCAATGGTGTTGCTGAAATTGTAATTGTGGCAGGATGTTCTGTTAGAGGTTCTTCTAATATGAAAGGTATTGCCTACACATCACCAGCTGCTGAACCACCAAATGCCCCTGTTTTAGTAGCAGGAGATTTCAAACAAGGAAGAGTAGTAGCGGTAGGCTCATATCGTTTATTCTCTAACTATGGTGCCGGACTTTCTCTGAGAAACAATCGCACATTTGCTATGAATATTTTCAGATGGTTAGGACATCTTGATACAGGGAAAGCACCTTCAGTTGCAGTTAAAAAAGAAAAAAAAATTGGTGCAATAGTTCCTCCAAAGACAGAACCAGTTGCTACAGATATGAAACCATCATCAATTCCTCCACCGCCAACAACAACAGCAGCTCCGAGTTCAACAACACAAAGACAACCAGTTGCCGTTGGTGATCAAAACGTTCTGCAAGAGATTGAGCGATTGCGATCTGAAATTTCCGAAATGAGGGAAATCATTGCACGTCTTTATTCTGATTCTCTAGGTTATTTACAAGAAATGAAAGAAGAAGTTCGTTCAATGCTTGATTATATTAGAACAAAAGAAGGATAATTTTTCCTTTCTTTTTCCTATTTTTCAATAACAGTTTTTTATAGATTTATATATTATTTAATGCTACTAAGAATAGTTACCTTTAATTATTCATTAACTAATAGCTTTTTCAATTGCTGAGGTTGAAATATGAAATTAACGACACTCACAGATTTTTACCAAAAATTGGATGCAACCACAAAAAGATTAGAAATGATTGATATTTTGATGGATCTTTTTGAGATCACTCCTCATAAGGAAATGCGTGCAGTTGTATATTTAACCTCAGGGAAAATATGTGCTGATTATATCGGCCTTGAACTTGGTTTCGCTGATAAAATGGTGATAAAGGCCATTGCTAAATCAATAGGAAAAGCAGAGCATGAAGTCAACAATCTTTTCAAGAAAAAAGGAGATTTAGGCGAAGTAGCAGAACAATTGATCGGACAAACAGGGCAACAACAACTAGAAGCTTTCTTCACACCGAGTGAGAAAAGTGAAGAGGGAGACTTGACAGTTGAGAACGTATGGGATATCCTTAACAAAATTGCTCTAATTGAAGGAAAAGGAGCTAACCAAAAGAAAACTAATCTACTTCTGGGGCTATATTCAAAAGCTACCCCAGTAGAAGCGAAGTATATCACTCGTATTGTTTTATCTCAGCTACGGTTAGGAATCAAAGATTTAACGATCATTGAAGCACTATCTAGAAAATATGGAGAAGGAGATGATTCCCGACAGATAATTGAGCATGCATATAATGTAACTAGTGATATTGGAACAATTGGCGATGTGTTAGCAAAGGATGGAATGGAAGCTATTAAGAAAATAAAAATCAGTGTTGGAAGACCCATTAGAATGATGGCAGCACAAAGAATGCCAACTGCAGAAGAGATCTTAGAGAAGCTTGGTGGAACATGTGCTCTTGAATTCAAATATGATGGGGAAAGGGTGCAAGCACACATTGATGGAGATAATATCAAGCTTTACTCGAGAAATCTAAATGAAATCTCAAACATGTACCCAGATGTTACAGCTGCTCTGAAACGCAGTTTAAAATCCTCACAAGTAATTGTTGAAGGTGAGATAACAGCTTGGGATCCAGACAGTGAACGGTTGAAATCATTCCAGATTTTAATGTCTAGAAAGAGAAAATATGGCATAGAAGATGCTATGGAAAAGATTCCTGTTAGAGTGTTCCTTTTTGATATTCTTTATAAAGATGGAGAAAGTCTCTTGAAAAAATCTTATCCTGAACGTCGTACAGTTTTGGAATCTCTAGTGAAAGAGGATTCGGTAATTGTGCTTGCCTCTCGAGAGAACGTATCAACACCAGATGAATTTGTGGAGTATTTTGAAAAAGCCATAGAAAGTGGTTGCGAAGGGATTATGGCCAAGGATATTAGAAAAGAAACTCAATATCAAGCGGGTAGTCGAGGTTTTCTTTGGATTAAGCATAAATTTGATTATTCATCAGCTTTCAATGATAGTTACGATTTTGTTGTAGTTGGGGGATTCTATGGAAAAGGAAGAAGAAAAGGTACTCTTGGCACCTTATTAATGGCTGCTTACAATTCAGAGGAAGAGAGATTTGAGACAGTATGCAAACTCGGCACTGGGTTCTCTGATGAAGATTTGATTAAAATTACCAGTGATTTGATGAGTATTACTGTAGAGAAGAAACCAAAAGATGTTATCTCGAAACTTGAAGCTGACGTTTGGGTAAATCCTGAAAAGGTTTATGAAATTCAAGGTGCTGATTTATCTACTAGTCCTGTTCATACCTGTGCTTTGGATGAAATAAAAAAGGATACAGGGATTGCAATTCGATTTCCAAGATTTATTAGGTATAGAGATGACAAAAAACCAGAGCTTGCTACTACTACAAGTGAGGTTATTGATGCTTACAAGAGACAAAGATTGAAAAGTACTTAATTATCCAAGAGCGAAAACAATAATAACAAGATTTGATTAACTATAACAGTTAATTTCATTGTATTAACGGAGGATCTTAAATGGCAGAATTTAGTAAGGATGAATCTACTGAAGGAGAAGAAACAGAAGCTAGACCCAAACGAATTGAAGTTGGTGGGAAAATAGAAACTATAGAAGAAATAAATCCCAAAAAAGCTTTGAAATTACTCCGAGGTTTAATAAAAGAATATGAAGACTATCTCACAGTTCCAAATAGACGAAAATCTGATTTCCATTTCCGAGAGTATGTAAGGAACTACATAAATCAAATCAACGATCAAATAAAAGAAATTCATGCCATGTTAATAGAAAAGCAACAAATGTCTACTTGGGCTGTAGCTGAACGCTTAATCAATGAAATTGCATCATTTTCAAAAGATGTGGAAAAAGGAGATTATGGTTTTACTACCTTCTTCGAAAATCCAAAATTGTTAGAAATTGATATTTCCCAACTCTATTTAATAGATAATGAATTTATTGTTGCATTAGTAAGGATGCGAGAAAGAACTGAAGCCTTCATGGATATGACTGAGAGAAATTATCTTGAAGATGTAGATTTGTGGTTTGAAACTCTTGATCGACTCATTGGTAGATTAATCAGGTTAAACGATGATAGAGCAAAGTTGATAGGATCATACGAAAGAATATCTTACTAAAAATCTAACAGAATCTATTACCTCTTAAATTTAAGTATTTTTGATTCCACATTTTGTTTTGTATCATTTTTAACTAAGAGAGTTTTATCTCGAGAAGTTTGTCCTGCAACAATTGAAATATCAGAAGTAGTCTTTTCCAGGATTTTTGCCAGGAATTTAAGAAGCTCTTTGTTAGCTTTTCCTTTATCCGGCTGTGCTTTTACAAAAATAGTTATTTTTTTATCAAACGAATCAACAACAATTTCTTGTTTTTTGCTATTTGGTTTTACTTGTAAATGTAAAACCACATTATTTTCAGATTCGGAAATTGTATCCCTTGTTACCATCTAATATTATCTCCTTGCTTTAAACGGGAGATATTCACTTAAATATTATTAAGCAAAATCCTTCATCATTTTGTAAGCTCTTTTGAATATCTTAGTTGCTTCCTTAGGGGAAGTGTGGTTTGGATTTTCCACCTTCGGGGATTTTGAGAGAACAAATAAATGAAGATCGTCCTCTTCAACTATATGCTGTATTTTTATTATCCTATCGGCATAAGCTATTTCTTTTTTTAGTGGTGACCAATCGCTTGGTTTCTTCAAGCGAAGGAAACAAACAAATGCCGGGAATTTATTTCCCATGCTTTCGTTTATTAGAATTTGAATTGAAAATGAATCAAATGATTCTACGGGATCATCAAAATCAATCATAAATCTTACATTAATTGGTAGCATAATTTCTTCTTTCGATTCAAAGTCTTCTATCTGCTGCAACTGTAATGCAGGTGTGGTTAAAAATTCCATGTCATCTAATTCTTCGTGTTTTGTAAACTGATAGTAAAAGAGTACCTTTCTCATAATTTCAGGTTCCCAGGTATCTATTCGAATTACAAACCACAATGGAATTAAAATGGCATAAATGTCAAGTAAGAATATGTATGTTGATGGAAAATCTCGATTTCCAAATACGAGAACTAAGATATAGATGATAGTTACTCCCAAGATGGTAGATATAAAAACTAATTTTCCTTTTGCTTTTGTTAAATCAAAGAAAGCTGAATTTGATTTCACTTTCTTTTCTCGAGTGTTTATTAAGTTGAAATAATCTGAAAGAAGCTTCAAATTGGAATCAACCCATATTGCTTTTGATTCCACAAGTTTTGGTTTTTCAGAAATAACTAATCTTTCTGGAAAAAGAAGGATAATCGCAACCACTAAGAAAATAAAGCCTACTCCAAAAGCAAGATAAGAGACTTTTAGAGATTCAAAAGGAAAAATACCTTTTAGTGGTAAAACAATTTGAATCACTAAGCCACCCACAGCAAATAGAATTGCAATAATTATTCGTGGGATTACTGGAAATTTCTTAAATAATTTAAAGCTTTCATCTGAAATTTCTAGGTTAACCAAAACCATCACCAACTAATATCTAAAAGTTAGTATTGAATGTGTTTTAATATTTGTTCGGTTAGTTTCTATTAATCTACGAAGGTTGATTTTCCTCTTGTGGTTTTTTTGATGGAAAAAGAAGAATTTTTGTTGTGAAACTTATTATCCAAAAGAGAATAGATAGACCAATAAGGATTGAGAAAAGCCAGATTGAAATTCCTCCAAAATAGTAGATTACACTAGCAACAACATTTCCTGAAATCATTACCGTTAAAATTTCCAAAGCATTATTGCTTATAAGATAAGTTGAAAACCACCCGAAAATTAACCATAAGAATAAGATACCGAACATGGCATAAACGTTTAGCTTTAGAAGCGCAAAACCAATACCGGCTGTTATTCCACCTTCAATAATCCCAAGACCTAGAGATTTAGCAAATAGCTTGAGTTTATTCTTTGCCTTTGAATTTTCTTCTGGAGTGTTTTCGGCGATCATTGTGGCATATAATTATCTTAGATATAAAAAACGTTGGGGAACTATCAATTGAATGAAATTATCTGATTCGTAAATTATTACGAATTCTATTTAAAATAATCAGCAAAAAAACTAAAAGCAATAAAATAAAAATTATAGAATTGACATTAATACAATGTCCTTAAATCATTATTCAGCTAATATAACTTGGTGGGGTTAATGCTACCTATTTTGAAACAACTAGAATTTTCTAAGATTCTTCCATTAAGCGAAAAATCTGTTGAAACAATAAGCTTTCGTGCTGGTATCAATAAATTCCTTGCAGAGAATGGATCTGGGAAGACAACGCTAACAGATTTAATTGAACATTCACTAGTAAGAGATGCTCATGCATTCGCTTGGAATGTCTTCTCGAAAAAGAGAGTGGATAAAACGGCTTATGTGAAATCTGAATGGACGTTTGGTGAGGAAGCAAATTCCATTGTTCACGAATTAACTGATGCAGGTGCTAGAACGAGAGTAACCTCAGCTAAGTTTTCAAATAAAGCTCATACTCGAGATATGTATTCTGATTTCCTATATTCACGAACTAATTTAGCATTAGAACAAATACAGAAATTGTTTGAAGGCGTTTATTATAAAAGAGAAAATGATTTGAATTTACTTGGTACTCCCGGTGAAGAATCTTTAATGAATTTCTTTGAGCTCTTGAATAAAGCTATACGTATGGAGACTCCTACTACTATTAAACTTCGAAATCAAATTGGGGAAGTAAAAAGGCAAATTGAAATGAGAAAGAATAGTAAACGTAGATTTGAAACTCAACTTGAAAAGATGGAGATTATTTTCACTAGTGCAGACACTTCTGCTGACGCTTTAGACACCTTAGGCGCTCGAAAAGGAGAATTGGAAAGAAGTAGCACAAAGCTACAAGATGATGTGGGAAAACAGAGAAAGGATTTGCAAAAATTAGAAGAGGATGATCAGAAGATCCTTGATGGGCTTGATAAGGATCAAGAAACACTTGTCGATATTCGAATTAAACATGATGAATTGAAAACAAAACGTTATGCCATGGAAAATCAACTTGACAGATTAAAAAGAGAGCTTGAAGGTTTTAAGAAACTAGGAAAAGTGGATTATAGTAGCATAAAAGGTAATTGGGAGAAAAAAGAAAATTGTGATTTATGTGGGAGCACTGTTTTTGATCATTGGGAAGAAAGAATTGTAGAAGGTTGCCCTGTTTGTGGTACCGGTTGGAAAAACATACCTAAGAATATTAAGGAAACTGTTACAAAAGACCAAACTAAAGTTGAGAATGATGCTCGTGATATTCAAAAAGAAATTGACACATTTACACACGAACTACGAGTTATTGAAGAAGACATTAACAAGTACGCAAAACAAGAAGGAAAAATAACTTCAGCTTTGAAAAATCTTAGAGAAAAACTAGCAAGCAATAATACACGAAGAAGAGAGATTCAAAAGAAAAATGAAGACATAAATCAGCAAATCCAAAGGATTGGGGTTGAATTAGGTGGTCTCTCAGCTCAAGAGAAAATGGTAAATCAAGATGAAAGTATTGGTTTGATTAAAGTAAATCTGGAAAAAATAAATTCTGAATTAGAAAATTACTATGGACAATTAGAAAGATTGGAAAGAGATTTACCTGAACAAAAGGAACTACAGAAAATCCTAAACAATTTCACTCGTACAACAAAGGATATCTTTGGATACAGTATGTTGGCGGATACAAATTCTCGCGTAATAACTATCACAAAAGATGATTCTGATAGAGATTTCGCTGCTATGGCATGGTCAGAAAGGTATTTCATTGATGTGGTTTTCAGAATCGCTATTTTCCATTTCCTAATTGAAAATGGTATTATGAAGAAGGGATTATTAATTCTGGACTCACCGGAAGCTGCTTTAGATCCTTTCCGACTTGAACTACTTGCTAATATGATTAATAAACAGAAGAATAAAATAAATTTCGTAATAGCAACTCGAGTAAAACAATTCTATGATTTACTTGATGGTAATCCTTTAGATATAAAGAAGCAAACACAAACAAGTTTATTCGACTTTATTGAAACAAGCTAATAATTCTTGTATGGTGTAAATTACTGGATGTAGTATATATGTTAAAATGGTTAGAGCAAGAGATAGGTAATTATAAGAAAAATCATCAAAAATCTTTGGCTGCGTGGAAAAAAGCTAATGAATTATTCCCAGCAGGTGTTTCTCATAATATAAGAGATTTTCATATGACTCCATTAGGACTCGGACCGCCTTTCATTAGTAAAGCAAAAGATACGAGAGTAATTGACATTGATGGTAACAGCTATATTGATTATTGGTTGACACATGGTGTAGCTATTTTAGGGCACGCACATGAAACAATTATGAAAGCAATTACCAAACAACTACATTTTGGCAATCATTTTGGATTGGTGAATGAACAAGCATTAACTTTAGCAAGTAAAATCCGTGATGCTACACCCAGCATTGAAAAGTTAAGGTTTTGTTCCTCAGGAACAGAAGCAACTATGTATGCTTCCAGATTAGCAAGAGCATTCACAAAGAAAAAGAAGATTGCAAAAATTAGAGCTGGTTGGCATGGAGGAAATGATACACTATTCTACTATGTGAAACATGTCGAAAAGGGAATGGAATCAAATGGATTAAAGACACAAGTTGAAGCTGATATTGTTAGTTTTGATTATAATGACATCGAAGGTTTTAGGAAAATCTTAAAGGAAAACAAAAACGAGATAGCAGCTGTTGTAATGGAACCAGTATTGGGAGCCGGTGGAGCAATCCCCCCTAGAGATGGCTTTTTAGAAACAGTGAGAGAGGAAACAAAGCGTAATGATATTATTCTAATTTATGATGAAATCATTACTGGATTCCGACTGAGTTTTAATTCCGGACAAGGGTACTTTGGCATAACACCTGATCTGACAACAATGGGGAAAATTGTAGGAGGAGGAGCACCAATTGGTATTATTGGTGGTCGAGATGATATTTTGGAACAAGCTAATTTGCAAAAAGATGGGAAAGTTTGGATTGGTGGTGGAACGTTTTCAGGAAATCCTGTGAGTATGGTAGCTGGAATTGCTACCATTGATGTGTTGGAAAAGAATAAGACTGAATTTTATGAAAGCTTGAATAACAATGGCGAAAAAATTACAAAAGAATTACAAGAACTCCTTGAGAAATATGACGCACCAGCAATTGCTACAAATGTAGGATCAATGATATGCATTCATTGGTTCAGAGAAAAAGTATCAGATATTAGAACTGGAACAGAAGTGAAACTTAATCTAGACAATGATAAAGTCAACAAATTTCAATTATTAATGTTCAATAGGAATGTTCTTATTAGGAGTGGTTTTGGTTACCTCTCTGTCAAACATACTAAGGATGATTTTGAAAAAACCATAAATGCCTTAGAAGATTCCATAAAAATCATAACGAAAAACAGTTAAAAATCGTTATGATGCCAATACTTTAAAAACGATAGCTTAGTGAAGAAATAAGAGAATCGTAAGATAAACTCCAATAATAGAAGTGTGGGAACATGAGTACTGAAGTTGAAATTATAATCAAGAATTTATTGAGAGGAATAAAGTCCATACTTAAGCGACGAGGATACAAAGTAATTACTGAAGAACGATTCGAACATTATATTGATATGATCTGTGAATTGGAAAAAGATGCCTCACAGGAAATGTTTGCTGCCATTTCTTTAGAGGAAAAAGTGGGAGTAGCAGTTCTACGAGATTATGTGAAGAGATTTGAACAAAGGAAAGAAGAAAAAGGAGAGGAAAATGTTAAAGGGTTACTTGTTGCTTCAAATCGTTTTACTCACTATGCAAGGAGAGAAGCAAAAGAAAAGGGTATTTGGATTATTACCAGTAAAGATCCTCGGTTTGACATTTTTACCCACGATTTAGTTCCCGAACATATCATTTGTCCAGAAGAGGAATTAAAGGAATTATTAGAGAAATACAATATTATGAGAAGACATTTACCAAAAATATTTGCAAGTGATCCAGCTGTTAAAGCTGTAGGAGCTAAACCTGGCCAAGTAGTAAAGATATTCAGATTTAGTGATGTCGCTGGACAATCCATAGCTTATCGTTTGGTAATAAGAAGAGAAAGTTAGGTTTATTAGCCTAATTTTTCATGTTTTTTTGTAATTCATCAAATGATAAAAAACATTTAAAAGAGTGTTTTTTCGAGTTAATTCTTGATAGTGCTACAATAATCTAATATTGTGGTTTACTATTAGTCTACATAAATAATTAAAGAGGATATAAAATGCCAACAAAAATTGATCTTGCCAAATGTTCAAAATGCGGAACTTGCATTGAAGTTTGTCCTGAAGAAGTATATGATGAAGCTGATGATGGGGCCCCTATAAATGCTCGAAACGAAAACTGCACTGACTGCGGAATTTGTGTTGAGGAATGTCCAGAGGAATGCATTGAATTAGTGTAATTATTTCCTCTTAATTCATAATTTTTCTATTTTTTTATATTTTTTATTTCTTTCTGTTTTTTAAACTTCAAGATTACCTCTTTTATTTAGGTAATAGAAAAATCTGATCATCTGCCCAAACCAAAAGCTTTTGATATTATCATAAGGATATGTTTTCGTTAATTACTTACAATGAGGTATTGATTCATGAATAGTCCAGTGGCTTCTGATAAGGAAAGTAGCATTAAATTATCAGATGAAGCAGTTGATGATCTTCTTGATCCAATACCAAATGAACAATTAATTGAAAGAATTGCATTAATTAAGGATTGGAAGAAGAAGCGACCAGCGTTAGGTGAGAAACAATCAAAGAGAGAGTATTTCTATGAACATCTTGGGAAAAATGTTACACTTGAAATCATTCGAGATATTCAAACAGTAAGTGAACATTTCTCTATAGGGGATTTTGAATGGAATATATTTGTTTGGGATAAGAGTATTGCTCGATATTATCCGGACAAAATTATGAAGAAGTTTGAAGATGTTATCCTAAAAATTGATTCCTTAGTGAATATCGATTTATTAACAGTAGATGAAGAGTCTCAAACAATCTTCTTGCTATTAGAACAATGGCAAAAAGAAATTGTTGCAGATACCTTTCTTTCAAAAATCGAAGCAAAAATTCCAAAATATTTCAGAGCTTATATCTCAGTTTCTAAAAAAATGCTCTTTGTACAAAATAGAACTGAATTAGCTACAAAGGAATTCATTCATCTCTTTGAAGAAGCGTTTAAAGTAAAAACTAGTGGGATGAGAATTAATGCAATGGTTATAAGAGAATTTGTAAAAAATAATCCTCTTGAACTAACGAGACTTGTTATCAAAGTTCCTCAAGAAGTTGCAGGTTTTGGGGGGCTAACTGAATTAACTCTTGTTGGGAGTGATGTTATAAAGGGAGCAAAGGGTTTAATGGATAGACATGAGACATCACCCATAGATGTTGGTCCTTGGGTTGGGGCTTCAAATTTTGAAATTGATTTAACAGTTGGGAAAGCAATAAAAACTAAATCAATTAAGAAAATCCTCGAGCTTTTCGAACTTATGAAAGACCTTTGATTTTTTTGCAAAAATAGAAATGTTTTTCATCAGAATTTGGTAGAATATGCCATAAGAGTAGCATTATTATTTAGTAAATTCCAAGTAATTATATAGTAGATAACTGATTATTTGTAATACTAAAATATACTTAATTAATAATTAGGAGAAAAATTCATAATTTAAGGTGGCAAAAAAAATTGAGCGATAACTTAGATAATCTCTTAGGCGACATTTATTCTTCAAGCAGTCAAAGTCAGGGTGTTAAAGAATTAGCGAATTTAATTAATAATCTTTCATCACTCCTTCTAAAAGCAATTAGTCAATTAGAAACCCGGGTTTCGAAATTAGAACAACAAGTAGGACGCGGTGGTGCACCAAGACCACCTCAACCAAGCAGTCCTGCACCTCCTCCAACTACTCGAGCACCTATGCCAAAAACGGCATCTCCTTTTAG
>JAHLVZ010000166.1 GCA_019058165.1 Candidatus Heimdallarchaeota archaeon | reverse complement strand
TCTGACTTTCATTTCTTCATGAGTTTGATCTACAGAGCATCCACATATAGAATCATGCGGTTGGTTTTTCAGCAACCACTTCCAAGCTAATTTCAAATAAGAAATAGAATAATCTCGTTGTTTTTGTAAGTGTAGGTATGCTTGAATTGGTTCTGCGAAATGAACGAGTAAATCCTCTATCTTATTGTCCCACTGTTTAATCCACATTCTTGCAGAATAAGTATCTTGTAATAAGGGAGCTCGAACAGAGGATCGAAATTCTCCAGAGTAAATTGGAGCTGGATAATTCTCTTTTGCTATATTCTTTTTCAATTGCTGAAGATATTCATCCAATAATGAAATTTTGATTCTTGAATTCTCAATTTTAACTTTTGGAACTAAATCTATCAGATGTTCTTGTGGGAGTTGGTGATCTGTACCATTCATCAATAAATAAGTATTAACAGGGGAGAAAGGCTTCAATTCCTCTACTTTATACCTGATTGCTTCTTCTAGTTTAGATAATTTATCAGGTAAAGAAGCTGCGTTACCATATCCAAAAGGCATGTAATTACATAATATACTGGTCTTCGCATTCTGATGACTCCTCCAGATAAAAGGGACGGTGGATATTTCAGAACCAACACCTCTCCAAATCATTGTAGCATCAAAAGAAGTTAAATCCGCTAAAAGCTGTGGAATAGCTCTTGTATGCCCAAATTGGTCTGGTAAATAACCAATATTCATAAGTGGAATATCTAACTCATTTGCTAAATCAAGACTCATCTCGAGGTTGCGTACTAGACTTTCTTGCCCAACTAACCATTCATCTGGTAGCAAATACCAAGGACCAACATCAATTTTACCGTTCCTTATTTGGGTTAATAATTCCTCTTTTCTTTCAGGTCGAATCTCAAAGTAATCTTCTAGAACTATCGTTTGTCCATCCAACATGAAATAGTATTCTTGCTTTGAGAGTCTCTCGAGTAATATATCTATTAATCGTACGAGTTGAGTTCGAAATGATTGGAATGGTAAATACCACTCACGATCCCAATGAGTCGATGGTACAATGAAAATCGTATCTTTATTTTTTTCAGTCAAATCCTAACCTCATTTCAATACTTCTGGAATATGTTTTTTTATATATTCCATTGATTCTTGAGCTTCTTGTAAAGTAAGCTCAAAAACTAAGGGTCCTTTGAAATTTTTCTCATGCAATTTTAAAAGCAGTTCTTTGACAGGTAAATCATGTTTTCCTAGTGGCTTATGGTCAATTCTTGGAAAAGCTCCATCATGTAAATGTAACTCAGAAATTCTATCGAAATATTTCTCAACGAAATCTAAAACACCTATATCTCCAGAAAAACCAGCTAAAAGGTGTCCTGTATCAAAACAAATACTTAATCCAAGTTCCTCGATTATTGGTTCCATTGATTCAAATGGAAATTCTATATTCTCTACTGCAATCTTTTCTGGGGGAATATCTGTTTTCTCGAGAAGTTTACGAATTGAATCTTCAGCAAATGTGCAGAATTGATTAATAATTAGTCCTTTAGCGAATTCTGGCAGATTCATGTTAAGAAATTCCACAGTCAATGCTCCAGTTGGATGCATCACCCAACAAGTTGGATCTAATGGTTTAGTTAATTCAATGCACTCTGCGAAAGCTGCTACTGAACCATCTCTAATCTGTTCTGAAAATGCTGCTGGTTCCATCGCCCATAAAGGTAAATGAATGGAAAAAGTAATGCCTTTTTTCTTCTTGAATTCCACCAATTCCTCGATCTTTTCCGGGGTGAGAATTCCTGGAAGAACATATGGTAGATCTCCAGTGATTTCTACATGTTTAAATCCCACTTCAACGGAATTTTTCATTACATCTAGATAATTCAGATTTGCTAGATCTACTTTTCCATCCAATATTAGACCAAATAAATCAGAGAAATCAAATGGTCTGTTCCCGAATAATAAAGCCACTTCAACCACCTTCGGATTGCGTTTGATTTTCTGTTGATTCTTTGGTAATTGATTCAAAAATTTTCGTTCCATTTTTCTTCATAAATGGATCGAAATTACCCAGAAGTATAATGAATATTGAAGCAACTATGAAAATACCAGCTATTGGACCTAGAAGGTAGAGTCTAAACGTAAACAACTCATTATTCAAAAATCCAACAAGTAGTAATGCAATAGCTTGGAATATATTTAATGGAATGGAATTAAATCCAGTATACATCCCTGCTCGAGATTCTTTTGTATCTCTCTCATCTTTGTCGGCAATATCTGCAATTATCGCATATGGGAATAAGAATGGACCCGATAATCCTACACCTAAAAGGAACGCCCATAAATATCCTATATATTCAAAGGTTAATGTTCCAATAGGAATTACTTTGAAGATGAGTGAAAATGGAAGTACTGCTCCTAGGAATAGAAAGCTGATAATAATTGACCATTTCTTACCGATTCTCTTAGAGATTGGTATCCAAAATAGAAAACAAAACATAATTGTTCCAAATACCAGTAAACCAAAAACAACTGTACGAATAAAATCAGTAAACATTAGAATGTCCGTGGCAAAATCCAGCACTAAAGCTGTAATCAGCGTTAACCCCATTGAATATACTCCTTGGGCCATAAACCAAATGACGTAATTCCGATTCTTTAAAACCACTTTGAATTCTCTCAGAATGTTCCGCTGTTTTCTTTCAACCTTTTCTTCCTTGATCATTAATAATGCTGGTAAGAAGAATAAGACTTCAATAACAGCAAAAACCAGAACTGCAACGATCATAATCGTACTGGATGTCCCAGACAATGCTTCTCCTTTTTCTAACCCGAGTAAAGATGGCATCATAAAGACAAAACCAAAACCCAATAAATTAGAAAATAAGTTGGTGAAATTTTGAATGCCTGACATACCAACTCTATCATCTTCTGTAGTAACTTCAGCCATCCATGATTGATATGGTGTTAGAAGATAACCATAGAAGAGGTTAAACATTGAATTCCATATTAAATACCAAGCAAAAACTGACCAGGTACTGCCAGGTGAGATAAACAAATGCGGGATAAATATCATAACAAAAGACAGAGCTAACATAGGAGCTCCTGTCCAAATGAAAAATTTCCTTCTATTTATTTTGTTACCAGGTATAATATCTGAAATGTAACCAAAAATAAAGCTAGAAAAAGCAATTATTATTTTGCCAACAGCCGCTGCAGCTGAATTCAAATAAGGATAACCTGCTAGACCGAAAACATTATCATAAATCCATATTGCTGCTAAAGTTGTTACACTCATGAATATGCTTGTGCCAAAACGACATATGCCATAAGCAGCTTTTTGACCTGGTTTTAGAATTGCCATTTAATTCACTCAGCCTTAGTAAATAAATACAATCCTAAGGGTAAATTACCTTTTAAGAATTCCTTGAGTTAAAAAAACAAAATCTTTTTGTTTCTTTATCTTAAAGGATTTTTAGGACATAAATAAGCAGTATATGCTTCAGGTTTTGTAAAACCAAGTTTTAATGCAAATCTTGCAGAAATTTCATTGTCTGCATCCCAATAAGGAGTTATACCTTTTTCAAGACTTTCTTTTATTAAAGCAGCACTTGCTGCAGAAGCAAGACCTTTGCGTCTATAAATTGGGTTTGGATCTGTAATTGCTTGTAATTCGTATTCATTATCATAAATTGGCATTGCTGATCCAGCAATACTAATTATGAAATCACTTTCAGTAATGCAATACGCTAGTCCTCTTTCAACAAAATCCTCAGGTGTTTTATAAAATGGAAGAAAAGCGGGAGCTAGTTTTGGGTTAATTTTCCTTATAATATCAATGTCAACTTTTTGTAGTTTAAACTCACCCGGTAGTTTTTTCTCAAGTATTTCATTTACTCTTTCAATGGATAGTTTTTCAGAAGAGAATTTGGTTCTTGGATAAGGTGCTAAAACGAGCTTATCTTTTGCAAAATCGACCCATTCATCATCTGGGAATAAAATCAATCTATTTTCTGGAATACATTTCAAGAGCTCTATTGCCATTTCATTACTGCTATCCCCACCGATAATCTCAAAGACCTTGTATGACATTAAAGCAATATTTGGTTCCTCAATATTATCAACAAAAATATCCCCTTCTCTTTCTTTTAAGACCGTCTTAATCAAAATTGATAGATATTTGTGATTTGAAAATAATGGTATCAATTTATGATGGTCATTCTTGGGATATTCAACAATCATGAAAATTCTACCACTGGTTCAATAATCATTAGATAATTATTCGTTAAACCAGTTTAAATATGCTTTTTTATTCTTGTTTAACTATTATGGGTTTTTACTGTATAAGATATTTTCACCAATTTTTCTTCTCTGCTTCTCGAGATTTTCCTTTGTCCTCAGGATGAGCAACAAGAGAAATTGTTTCACCGTACTTCGAAGAGGATTTTCTTTCTCGAAATGTAACTAAAATTGGAATTCTTAGAGCAGCTCCTGATAAAACACCAGTTCCTTGCTCAAGATATGGTAGCAATCCAATATATCTTTCAGCAAAACCGGCAAGAATATCCTTCGCAACAAGAAGATCTGATTGTTCCGTTATTCGGAGAATTAACTTGGAATTACACTGAGATAGAATATCTCGATCAAGACCACTTGGTCTTTGACTTACAATTCCTAATCCTGCTCCCATCTTTCTTCCTTCTCTTGCAAACCATTCTATAGCTCGCTTTGTGGGTGATTCTCCTATAGGGATAAATCGATGTGCTTCTTCAATTAATAGAAATGCTCTTTGGATTTCTTTTTTCTCCATAGTCCTTCGCAAACGATTCAAATAACTCGAGACGAAGATTCTTCTCGCTCGTTCATCTAAGAAGGGTTGACTAACATCTAGAATTGTAATGACTTCCGGTCCAAAATGACTGATAACACTCGCAAGTGTTGACATATCCCTACTTTTCTCACTTGTTTCTACTCTTTTGTAATTGCTATCAAATTCTTGGATGATTGAACCTGATAGATGGCAAATTGAACCACTCAACTCAGTAAAGAATCCCATCTTTCTAAAAACTTCTAGTTTTCTAATTATTGGTCGACGACTAGCTCCATCAATTATATTATTCTCAAGACCAAAACCAAGGAATCCATCGATATCATAGCAAACTGCAGAACCAAATGCATCCCTAATAGCATACCACGTGTTTTCTATTTTTTCTTTCTGTGTAAATGTCAAATCATACATAAACCCAAACATTTCAGAAGTGCTAATTTCTGAGAATAACATAGTTACAGGTTCAATTTTGATGTTTACATCAAATTTCTTCGCTAGTTTATTCATTAATTCAAAATATCTTGGAGGATATTTATTCGGATAAAGCACGTGAACAAAGTACTTTGGTAATGATGCAGTACCTTTCGGTCCTGAGGTATGTGAAAGACCCCAGTACTCGCCATGTGGATCAACAATCAGAGTTGGTAATCCGAATTCTGCGAGCTCTTCAATTATCACTCCTGCTGCATAGGATTTACCACTTCCTCTTGAACCAAAAATTGCTAAGCCATCAGAACCTAGGATGTTCGGATTTAATTTTACATTTATTTCTCCTGAATGTTCTGCGAATAATCCAACATTCATTACTCCACGTTTTTTGCCAAAAACTGCTAATTCCAACAAGTCATCTCTACATTCGAAAACCATTGATCCCGGAGAAATCCAAGCATTTGGAGTTGAGAGATCACCGTCATTTGAAATATTAGAAACTAGGACAACTTCTACAACATGAAACTCTGTGAATTCTAACATTGAACGTGACTCTAAGGATCTTCTAAGTCTATCCATCCAAAACTTCGCATACCGTTCATCACTGAGT
>JAHLVZ010000033.1 GCA_019058165.1 Candidatus Heimdallarchaeota archaeon | reverse complement strand
GGATTGATGCTTACTCATACCCATAATTGTAAAATTTTATACAATACAATTTATAATTCCCCTGTGTGGGGAATTGCTCTCATAGGTTCAAATCATAACAAGGTACATCAAAATAATTTTCTTCATAATACAATTTTGCTATATGGAGAGCAAGCTTATGATGCTGGAATAAATAATACATGGTATTTATGGAGTGTAGAAGAGGGTAACTACTGGTCAGATTGGTCAGGAACGGGTCCTTATGAAATCGGTGGAAATATACCAATAGTTACTTATGATCAATACCCACTTTCTGATTTATATGGAATTGAATTAGAAGATCTTTATTTTCCAAACACAACTAATGATGATATTTATGAGGAAAATGATTATACTTTTAACAATCCAGATATCGCACTTTCTTTAACACACAATCTTCATTATGCTGATGTTGATTTCTTTAGAATAAATCTACAGAAGTCATGGAAATATAGATTTGAATTAGAATTCGATTATAACACTATTGACTTAGATTTTTATCTCTTTAATGAAGAATATTTTGAAGCAGTATTTGATCCTCTTAATAGTAGTACATCTGATAATAGCAATGAATGGTTTACCTACATTACTCCGGATTATGGTTATTACTACATATTTGTTGTTGGTGATTTTGAGAAATACAAAGAGATTAATCCTACTGATTATCAGCTTATAATAACATCTTTAGCTTATATTTCGCCTACAATAACTTCAAGTAATTTGTTAAGAACAGATTTGTTTATTTTAATTGCAACAATTTTCATTATTTCATTTCGTAAAAGAATTCACAGAGGATTACGTAATACTTTTCAGAAATAATTAAACAAACTCAAATCCCTCCGGGCCTGCCATTTCTCTCTTATTTTCTAATTAAAAATTGTTTATATTGTATAATATCCCTTAATCTCTAGGTGTTCTTTTGAAGGATGTTATGAAAGTTTGGCCTTTGGTTTTGAATGCAATAGAAACGAAAGATGTTGAAGAAATCTATTTCTTTGACTTTACTGATGATGCAAATGAAGCTTGTGCTCTTGCTATTAGTAGAGGTAACTGTCAATTTATTGATGGAAAACCAGAGAATTTCACTGTGAAAATCGCTATTGGAACAAAAGATTGGATTGCAGTTTTGTCGAAGAACCTTATGATTGAGAAAGCAATTGCAGATGGAAAACTTACTATTGAAGGTGATGATAAGAATCTAGTGAAATTTGAAAAATATTTCTCCGGTGATCCAGAAGGAACCCAATTAGAAATTAAGAACTATTCATTAACTGAAAACGAGAAGGAAATACGAGATGGGAAATGGACTAAACCTCGAAAAGTCTTAGGTTTAATTGGCTCTCCTAGGAAAAAAGGTGCAACAAGTTTTCTTTATTCAATTCTTAAGCAAGGATTAGATGAAAGTGGATGCGAAGTGGATACTGTCTATTTACCTGATTTGGAAAATAATACTTGTAACGGTTGTTTCACTTGTTGGGAAGGGAAAGACAAGAAATGCGTTCATGATGATGGTGTTAATGAACTCATCCATAAAATGCATGAATATGATTTAATGATCCTAGCTACTCCAGTTTATGCTGATGGTCTTCCGGGAGCTCTCAAAAATTACTTTGATAGAACAATAAGTATTCTAGATCCTGAATTCATAATAATAGATGATCATAACAGGCATCCTGTGAGGTATCCAAAAATGCCCCATCTCGTTTTGTTATCTCCTTGTGGTTATTCTGAGATGGATAATTTTCATCCTATGGTTGAGCATGTCAAAGAAATTTGTAAAAACATGCACTTAACATATATCGGAGAAATTCTCCAATCAGCTACGTGGATGATGACTATTCCTAACTTACAACCCCTCTACGCTTCCGTTTTTGAAGCTATAAAACAAGCTGGTAAAGAAATTGTCTCAAAAGGAAAAATACCAGAGGAATTAACTAAAAAAATAACAAAGGAAATCTTCTCTCGAGGTCAGATTTTAGCAATTAAGAATAGGGCCAGTCAATGAAGTCTTTAAGTTCAACAATTATTCTTTACCGCTTCCTCCATAGATGTCTCACTTGGTAAAGGATCAATGGATTTTTCTATGGAGATTTCATCAGTTTCTTCTTCAATTTCTTGTTTTTCTTTTCTTCCCGGTCGTCTAATTAGGATTATCGCGATACTCGCTCCAATCAAATATGTCACATATGAGATTAGCTCTAACCACGTAGGTTTATCTTGATATCCTACTAGTGCACGAAGGAATTTCCCTAATTCTGTTGTTTTATCATTGAGAAATGCACTCATATCCCAGACGGTTCTTTGCAAAAAGAAATCCTCGGAACCGAACCAGCCTATTTCTTGGAATTCATGCAACCCATGAGCAAATAACCCTGCTGCAAAGATGATCAAGATAATGCTAGTTATATTGAAGAAGTATTTTAGATTGATTTTTTGGCCAGACCAAAACAAGGCAATTCCAATTACTACTGAAACCGCTATACCTGCGATACTTGACCATATGATTGCCCAAACATTGGTTTCAACTGTAACCACCCCTACCATAAATAAAACAGTTTCAATACCCTCTCTGAAAACAGAGATAAAAGCTAGAAAAATTAAACCAAAACGTTTCTCTTTGCTAATCGTTTGTTCAATTCGATCCTCAAGTTTTCCTTTCATATCTTTACCAGTTTTCATCATCCAGACAATAACCCAAGTAAGAATTATTGCTGCAATTACCATAGCAAATCCTTCGATTATTTCCTCATATTGTTCAAATCCACCCAGGACGAAGTAAAACAACATTGCAGCACCAATTGATGTAAGAATAGCTGCAATAGTCCCTAACCAGATGTCTTTTCTTAATTCCTTATGTCCCATTTTACTTAGGTAGGTTAACAGAATACCAATTATCAAAGCAGCCTCAATAGATTCACGCATAGTGATTAGAAAACCAGCGACACTAAACATAATTTTTCATCTAAGAATAGTATTGTGTCTCATCATAGAAAATAACACTCATTTAAAAGATAAAAATTCCAATTAATAGAACATTAGAATCTAAGGTTCCTGCGAAATTAAAACAATTAAGGAATCGGGGCATTAGATGCAACGTAAAAACTGATGGATTTTCAAATCATTTTTTGGTAATTAATACTTACTTTTATATAGTAACTATATATAATAAAGTATATAAGATAGCATGTAATTTATTTTATGGTTGCCAAAAAAAGTGAAAAACTATGATGAATGAAAGTGAAACCAAAAACATAAAAGAAGAATTAAGAGAAGGCAAAATGTGTTTATGTCCAGTAAAAGGAATCATCGATGTTCTCAGCAAGAAATGGACACTTTTAATTATTGTAGTTATAGGGAATCATAAATCAATTAGATTCAACAAAATCATGGAACAATTTGAAGCACTTAATCCAAAAACATTATCGGATAGATTGAAAGAACTTGAAAAAGCTAATTTGATCATTAGAAAAGCATTTGCTGAAGTTCCTTTGCGTGTTGAATATTCATTATCTAAAGATGGTAAAGATCTTATAGAGGCAATAATTCCGCTGATGGATTGGGCAACCAAAAAAGATGCAAAGAAGTGATTCAAGTATCATGAAGAAACCAAATCTCCTCCTATTTCAGAACAGACAAATTGCGGTTTCTTACCTTGCTATCCTTTTCTCTTCCATCGGTTTAGGAATTGGTCGATTTCTCTATCCTCTTCGATTTATTGAGCTAGGGGGAAACACAGCTTTGGTTTCTCTCGCAACAGCAGCTTTTTCCGTTGGTCAACTTTTGGGGATTTTTGTTCTTTCAAAACTTCTTAATAAAACAGGATTTGAGTTCCTCATAGGAATTAGCTCTTGGGTACTTGCAATAGCTTTACCTGTTATTCCTTGGTATCCTATTATGTTTTTCTCGAAATTCTTCGAAGGTCTTGGTTTTGGTATTTTAACAATTGCAGTTTTGACTCTCTGTTCTGCAGAAGCAAAAGATCGCATTTCTGAGGGTATTGGAACTTTATTAGGAGCCGTTTTCTTAGGAACAGCTCTGGGGCAAGGAATAGGTGGGTTATTGAAAACTTACTTGTTTGAAGTTTGGAATTTTTCAGGTAGGTTTACAGCATTACAGATGAGTTTTTTGTTTGCAATCATAATTTCATTTATTCCGCTTTTCATTAGTTTATACCAATCAATTAAAGCAAGAAAAATACTTGAACCAAAGGATAAAATTTCATTAAGTCATTTTCATTTCAAAGATTTGAAGAAACTCTTTCTTATCCCTTCATTTATTTTCATGCTCGTCCTTTACTGTCTATATGATTTATCCCATGGATTATATACCCCAAACTTACTTGTTATGTTTACGAATAACGGCTTCTCTGAAGCAGCTACAGGTGTTATTTTCTTCCTAGGAGATGCAGTTTGGGGTATTTCACAAATTTTCACCGGAAAATTAGCAGATAGATTCGGTAACTGGCTCCCAATTATTCTAAGCATCATAATAAAAGGAGTTGGAGTTATTTTATATCCACTTGCTCCTGGAATTTATGTGTTAGGAACAGCCTTCATCATTGTCGGTGTAGCTGAAGCCCTCATGGAACCTGCCCGGAATTGTGAAGTATTAACAATTGAAGATCGGTTGAAAACGGATGAGAAATTCGCTGCAACAGAACACAAACATAAGCACATAAATTTCAGTTATGCTCGAGGAAGAGGGATGGAGCTTGGTCTTCACGCTCATTATCATAATCATGAAGTGAACAAAGAAATGATTTTAGGCATCTTCCAAACAGCAGGAATAATCTCCTTCGGGTTAGGAGGTTCTCTCGGTTCGCTTCTAATTTCCCAAGCAGTGTCGTTAGAAATAATTACCTATATTGGTGCTGGTATTATTTTGTTTAATATAATCTTTGGTGCAATAGGTTTATCCCTTGCTCGTAAAAGAAAAACAGTGTGTCAAAATTCCAATAATAGCGAAAACTCATAAGTCTCCTTTCAATTATTTACTGATATTTTCTCTATACAATAACTAATAAAGTGAATAAGAAATTTTAAAGAGCAAACACAATCGCTTATTATTAATGGTGAGCTGATTGTCAAATAATGAAGAAGAGGCATTGGTAGATAATCGAGACATTGGACGTCAGAAGGATGCAGCTATTGCCATCAAAATTGCTAGTGAACTAACTGATGACCTTGAAATTGTTAGTGATGAATTAATTCGTACTCATGAATTAAAAATGGAAACTATTGATTTGTCTCATTGGTATGGAGACAAACGCGTTCTTTCTGGAATTTCACTACCCATGTTCAAGAACAGGGTTACAGCCATTATCGGTGCTTCTGGATGTGGAAAATCGACTTTCTTACGTGACTTAAATAGAATGAATGATTTAATTAGTTCTGCTAGGATAGCAGGTCAGGTCTTACTAGATGGTCAAGATATTTATGCAAAAGACATTGATTTGAATCAATTACGAAAAAGAATTGGTATGGTCTTTCAGAAACCAAATCCTTTCGGTATGTCAATTCAAAACAATATTGCTTATGGTCCATATGTTCACGGAATTAAGGAAGATGAATTTCCCAAGATAATTGAAAGCTGCTTAAGAAAAGCGGTTTTATGGACTGAAGTAAAAGATCGGTTGGGAGATACTGCCTTGTCTTTGTCAGGAGGTCAACAACAAAGATTGTGTATCGCTCGTGCATTATCTGTTGAACCAGAAATCATTCTATTTGATGAACCTTGTAGTTCTTTAGATCCCCATGCAACAGCAAAAATTGAGGATCTTATTACAAAATTAAAGGAAGAATATACTGTTGTAATTGTTACACATAATATGCAACAAGCTGCACGTGTTTCCGATTATACAGCCTTCTTTAATCTCGGAGAACTTATAGAATTTAATAGAACGAAGAAAATATTCAGTTCACCAGAACGAAAAATGACTGAAGAATACATTTCAGGGAGATTCGGATAAAATGACTCAAAAAGAAAAATTTGGTGGAACTATTCGATTTAAGGAACTAATGATTGAATTAACAGGACATGTTTCCAAAATTTCAAAATTAGTTGCTAAGATGATAGATAAAGGTGTTAAAGCTCTTTTAGAAGATGATGAAAAAGCATACAAGAAGCTACAAAGAGACATTAGTAAAATACATACAATGTTCAATGATTTAGATAGTTCCGCTATGAATAGTCTTGCTCTACATCAACCTTTTGCAAGTGATTTAAGATACATAATATCTAGCATAAAAATCGGACATGAAATCCATCGTTGTGCTCATGATGCAGTTCATATTGCTCGTAGCTCAGAATTTGTTGATAGAGAAAAGAAAATGTTCAATGGAAGTATTGCAGATATCGGTGCATTGGGTCAACTTGCATTAAATATGTTCAAAGAAAGTACGATTGCTTTTCTTGATAAAAAAGTTCTTGATTTCAATGATTGGAAGAAATTAGATGATGAAGTTGATGACAAACATGATGAAATAATACAAGATATCGGGTTAATAATGGAGAAGCATCCCGATTTTGTGAGAGCTGGGGTTAGTTTAATTCTGGCAACTAGATATATTGAGCGAATTGCCGACCATGCATGTAATATTGTTGAAGAAAGCAAATACGTAGTTACAAGTGAACGAGAAAAAATAGAGTAAGTAAAAATACTTCAAATCTTTAAAATCATAAAATCGCAATAAATGGAGAATAAACAATGTCATTCTCTCGAAAGAAAGATCGATTAACTATCATTCTAATAATACTAATACCAGTTGCTGCTGTTTCAGGTTGGTTTTTAGCACGATCTGTAAATAATACTGGTGAAACATATTACGTAACTATTGAAGGTTCAAATACTGTTTACAAAATAATTGATACAACATCCAAAGCATTTACACAAACTCATGCAGGAGTAATTGTTTCAGTTACTGGTTCTGGGACAGGTTCAGGAATAACCGCATTAATAGATGGGCAAGCTGACATCGCGATGGCTTCGAGACCGTATGAAGACACGGAACAAACTGCAGCAAATGGGAGTTTAAATGCCATTAGTTTTGCAAAGGATGCTTTAACGATTATTACCCATGCCTCTGCAGATCCTTTAGATATAACAGTTGATGTTGCTCGTGCAATTTTTAATGGCACAATAGCCGATTGGTCTCATCCGGAGGTAGCAGCAGCTGGATTAAGTGGAACTATCCAAGTTGTTGTGAGGGAATCCGGTTCAGGAACTCGAGATACTTTTAATGAACTAGTGATGGGAGATAGTACGCAACTTGAACCTGGAAGTCAGTACGTAAATGATGCTCTTCAAAAAAGCAGTAATCAATTGATAAAAGATGCTGTTGCAACTAATCCAAATTATATTGGCTATATAGGAATTGGTTACTTGGATTCTGAAGTGAAAGCAGTAACCATTGATGGTGTAACACCAACTGTTGAGAATGTTCTGAATGATTCTTATTTCATTCAGAGAGAGCTATTTCTAATTACATTAGATGTACCTGAAGGAATGGTTTGGGAATTCATCAATTGGTCAATGAGTCCAGAAGGACAAGATCTGGTTTTAGAATCTGGCTTCATTAATGTTGCACCAACAACCGATGATGTTTATACATAAAATCACTGAAGAAAACTGAGGTCACTCAATGTCACTAAATCAAACCGATAATGTTGAAAAATCAACCTCAGACCTAATGGACAGTGATGATGGTAAGTCAGAAGACACTATTTTGGAAATCGGCAAACAAAAAATAAGTTGGCAAAAAATTGTCTTAATTTTATTCGCGGGTATCTCTGTTATAATTGTAATACTTATTTTCATATTTATTTTGATAAATGGTCTCCAAGTTATTCCTGAAATTGGTTTGATTAAATTTCTTTTTGGCACTAGCTGGAATCCTGAAGCTGATCAATATGGTATTCTTCATGGAATAATTGGCACTGTTATGGTTGTTTTGATTGCAATGGTTGTTGCAGTTCCAATTAGCATTTCTTGTTCGATATATATTTCAGAAATTGCTCCACCGACTGTTCGGAAAATTCTCAAACCTTCAGTTGAAATGCTCGCAAGTATTCCCTCAATCGTCTATGGCTTTTTTGGACTGTTTATTTTGGTCCCTGCTGTTAAGTATATTTTTAGACTGCCAACAGGTGAAAACGCATTATCTGGTGGACTTATTTTAGCAATAATGGTAATTCCTACTATAGTTTCCATAACAGATGATGCTATTCGAGCGGTTCCGAGTACCTATCGTGAAGCATCTCTTGCATTAGGTGCGACTAAATGGCAAACAATAAGGAAAGTAGTTTTACCTGCTGCATTATCTGGAATATTTGCTGCTGTTATTCTAGCATTTGGAAGGGCAATAGGAGAAACCATGGCGGTATTAATGGTAGCTGGTGGGGCATCACAAATACCAAAACCATTTTTCAATATTCTTGTTCCAGTTGATCCCTTAACTGCAATCATTGCTCGAGAGCTTGGGGAAGCAGCCCAAGGCGATACACAATTCCATGCTTTATTTGGTATAGCAATTGTTCTCTTTCTGATTACTTTCACAGTTAATCTTACTGGAGATTTAGTTATCAAACGATTTACAAAGAAATTCAGGGGGGCATAAGAAAATGACTAACACACAAGATGAAATCTTAACAAACACGAATGATGAACAAAAGTTAGAATTAGGTGAGCAGAAAACATATTCATTTGAAACAATGGATTTTGATGCCCTAAGTAAGAGAAAACAGTTACTGGAACCTAAGAAAACTCAAAAAGTATTTTTCACAATGTTGGCATCTTCTGCAGTATTTATCTTTCTTATTCTCTTAACTTTCATTTTGATTTTGTTAATTAATGGCTCTCGAGGGATTTCTTTCAAACTAATCTTTATGAAACCGGGACCCGAAGTTGACTACGGTATTCGACCAGCAATAATTGGAACTATACTTTTAATTCTTGGATCGGTTGGTCTTGCTTTACCCTTAGGGCTTGCTGCAGCAATTTATCTAAATGAATATGCAAAAGGAGGGATTCTCGTTACCATAATAAATCAAGGAATAAACAACCTAGCTGGTGTACCTTCAATTGTTTTCGGCATTTTTGGTTATGCATTTTTTGTCCTAGCATTAGGGATTGGTAAATCATTAGTTGCTGCATGGCTTACATTAGCCTGTATGATCTTACCTACTATCATTAGAACTTCGCAAGAAGCATTGAAAACTGTACCTCTAGAATATAGAGAAGGTAGCTTAGCTTTGGGTGCAACGAAATGGCAAACAATCCGGCATGTAGTATTACCAGCTGCAACTCCCGGAATCTCTACTGGGGTGATTCTATCATTAGGTAGAGCGGCTGGGGAAACAGCTGCAATTTTATTTGTGGGCGTAGCAACAGGTATTCCTGCTTTTAGTGGATTTCTATCTAGATTTCCAGCAATTCCATTCGAATTGTATAGTATGGCAGTATCTGCACCATCCTCAACAAGAAACGTTCAATGGGCTATTGCGCTTATTCTAGTAATTGTTGTCTTTGGATTCAATTTAAGTGCTATACTCATAAGAAATAGAGCTGAGAAGCAGAGATCATGAATTAGAATCGATGAACTATTCTTTCTTCTTCTTTGATTTTCTTGGTTCCCGTTTTTTCTTTTTCTCTGGTTTCTTCTTTTCCTCTACTACTTCCTCTTGAAGTTTTTCTTCATCAACTTCATCAGTTTTGTGATTATAGCTAAAAGTTTTCACTATATGAGCTACTTTTTCCCCAACAAAAATCATATCTTGTAACGTATCTCTTAGTGAATTTCCAATTAAAACTTCAGGTTCTTCAAAGGAATAATCCAATACTCCATCGTCATCTTGATCATAAAATCTGAAAGAAATCAAGTTGCCTATGATTTTATTACATACAGCTATTAGCTCATCGACTCTTTCTAGAGCGACATCGTAGTCATCGTAAAGACCCTTTACGGAATAATGCATCATTTTTCCTGCATAAGAAGATTCTTTGAGAAATCTAACTAATCTATCATAATTTTCTTTTTTCATATCTTCAATATGCTCATTCATTAATACGCGAATTTCTTTACTTTTTTTAGAGACCCTATTAATTCTCTCAAATAATTGGAATTTTTCCAACTCTACTTTTGTATCCACTTCTCCCAGCTTCATTAGTTTAAGTAACTCCCCTCTAACATTTACTTCTTCTACTTCACAAATATCACAGGTATGGCATGTTATCTTAGTGCTACATTCTACGTATAATGCTTCGAAGTATTTACTTGGAATAAATGATAATTGTATTAATTTTTCTTCAACTCTTCTTTGAATCGTTCTAAATCCTAGTATTCTATCAAACATCTTTAGAAGAACCCCCTAATTGCATAGAAACAACCAATAGCGCAAATACCACTTATTACAGGAGTAAGTACAACAAAGATTGCAATCATTCTCAAAGTTTTGAAATTGATTGGTTTTTTCATCCCTACTCCAGCACCAATAAATGCTGATACTAGGACCATTGTTCCTGAAACTGGAATTCCAATAATAACCGCAAGAAATACAATTATTGCAGCAGATCCTTCAGTTACAAAAGCTGATTCAGGAGTTAATTCTACAACATCATTTCCTAGAGTTTTCAACACTCTCCATCCAATAATTATTAGACCTAATCCTAATCCAATACCCCCTATCAATAATGGTAATCTTTCAAACCAATATCCTGCCGTCCAAAAAGTGAAATCACCATTAAGTTCAAACAATGGAACTATGGGGGCAATTGCATTATTAATGTCATTTCCCGCTCTTGACAGACCCGTCCAAACGACCATTCCCAGTAATAAAACACCAAAGATATTATTTGCTTTATCATGTTTCCGAAAACTCGTAACAGTTTTTCCAAGAATACGATTCACTAATTTCATTATTAGAAATGAAATCGTAAATCCAATTATAGGAGAAATTGTCCAAGTTAGAAGTACCTTCCCCATTCCTTGCATACCCCAGACTATTTTATCTCCCTTAGCAAGGGATAATCCAATAATCGCTCCAACTAATGCTTCAGTGGATGAAATGGGTAGACCAAATACTGAAGCTAAGACTAAACTAATTGCCATTGCCACATAAATTGATATCAGTATTGGGATTTGATCAGCACCTCCAAATAATGAGGGAGAAATATCATCTCGCAGTGTCTCTCCCACTTTTTCTGAGAGAAGAAAACCACCAATAACTGCAATTATAGCTCCCATAATCACTGCAGTTTTGACGGATAATCTCTTCACTCCTACGACTGATGCAAAAGTTTCATCATTCGATCCTATAGCGAATGCTAGTAAAACTGCAATTATCCCTAATACTATTGTTAGTGTCTCGACCATTTAGCATCCCAGGCTGTCTTTTAATTTTCAAGATTTTCTCCTAAACTTCAGTAATAACAATTGATCGTAAAACATCAGAAGCATCTTCAGCAGAATTTGCAGCTTTTTCCAAATCCTTCATAGCGTGATCAAAAATCACTAAGCCAGCAAAATTGTCCGAGTACTTGTAATATTCAAAATAGTGATTCTTCAACCGAGAATAAAGTCCATCAACTTGATGTTCTAAGAAACTTATTTCTGTTGTTAAATCAACAGTTCTTTGAATGTCTTTTCTATAGATTAAGAGCGCTTCTGCAAGTTTATCAGTTGCAATATTAATTAGTTCACACACTTTTTCTATTACATCAAAAATATGATCAGGTAACTCTAATTTATGCAGGATCAAGATATTTTCTGCTGCTCTCTTAGAGTAATTAGCTATTTCATCAACTCTTTTTACAAAAGTCAAAATATTTGATCTTAATTTTGTTTTTAATGTTCCTTTTGTTAATTCCAACCATATTTCAGCTAACAAATGGTCTGCGGCATTTTCTTCTGCACCTACAATTCCAACCTCTTTATCAAGTTCAATTAATTTCTTGTTTCGCCATGCGATTACAGATCTCAAAAGTGCTTTTGTTCCAATTTGTATTCTTGCTAAATGATTAACCATTTTTTGCTGCATTTCATCTTCTGCTCTTTTTCTTAAAAAACCACTTATTCTTATTCTTCCCATTTTTTTCACTTCTTTCTTGCATTTGCTAGAATTCAACTAATTTAAAAGATTTGTCTTGTAATTAAAAATTTATCCGCATAATGATTTACGTGAAAATATCGTATCACAATCAAATTTTGAGTGAATTTTTTTACATGATAAGTGATTTCTTCAATAATTTTTTATAGGAACTTTAATTTCTGTCAAACCATACTTTAAATTGTCGTGAGATCATGGGATCAAAAGTAGTTATCGCAACAACCAGTTCACACTCTTCTTTTTATAATATCATTCCCGGTGCAATTGAAGAAGGATTGGAAGTTTATGTTGTTTGTTTTGATAGAGATTGGGAGCTCTGGTCACAATATCCGGATTTATTAAACCAAATTAATATCATACGAGTGAAAGACTACAGCGATTCTAAAGCAACTGTTAAAGCTTTTAATTCCCTTGATGGAGATGTAGTTATTGTTCCTCATGGATCATTTGTTCGTTATTTATCTGTGATTGAGTTAAAGCAATTAAAACATCCTATTCTTGGCGGAGTCAAAATTCTTGGATATGAAGGGAATAGAAATCTCAACTCGGAATTACTTGTGGCTTCTGGAATTAATACTCCAAAGGTTTTTTCAGATGGTGAAGCAATTGATCGCTCAGTTATGGTAAAATTACATGGAGCAGAAGGTGGAAAAGGATACTTTATTGCTAACAATAAAGCAGATTTCCAGAAGAAAAGTAAGGGTATGAACATAGATTTCATTCAAGAATATATTAGTGGAGTATCTGTTTATGCTCATTATTTCAGTTCCCCAATAGAAAAACGATGCGAATTATTAGGATTTGATCGTAGAATAGAATCTAATGCTAATTCCCAATATCTCGTTTCTACAGAAGAACCTTCATTTACAGTTATTGGTAATGTTCCTATAGTTGTCCGAGAATCGTTGGTTCCCGAATACCATCGTATGGGTAGGAATTTTGCAGATCAAACTGGATTGGTTGGTCCATTCTGTATCGAAACTATTGTAACCAATGATCCTAAAATTTATGCTTTTGAATTTTCAGGAAGAATCGTAGCTGGAACCACTGTCTGGGTTCCGTATGGGAACACTTATGCTAATAATCTCTGGGGTGAATCTATGTATATGGGTAAACGAATTGCTCGAGAGATTAAGAGAGCTTATGAGAAAAAGAAAATAGATTTGATTATGGTTGATTCCCCTAAACTGGAGGAAATATAATTGATCAAAAGAAAAGAGATGCAACAATTAGTAAGTGAAATTAAAGAAAAACCAACTATTGTTATTTTTGGAAGTCATTCAGCAATTGAGACTGGACTCTCTTCAAAAAGAATGGGTTTGAAAAATATTGTTGTTGTCAAGAAAGGAAGAGAAAGACAGTATCTTGAAGAACAAAGTCATCTTTTTGATGAAACTATTGTTGTAGATGAATGGGATCAATTGTTATTTGACTCAATACAAAATGAGCTTCAAGAGAAAAACGGTATTTTGATTCCCAATAGATCTCTAGTCGTTTATCTTACAGCAGATAAAATCGAAAATGAGTTAAAAATTCCAATTTACGGTAACAGATCCTTACTTAAGAGCGAGGATAGAACAACCAATGAAAAAGAATACATCGATCAATATGGAATCCTAAAACGCTCTGGTATTAGAGCACCTAGAGAAATTAGTTTAGATGAATTAGACATCATCGGGATTAACAAAGAAGTTCCTGTTGCATTAGTAAAAGTTCAACAAGCAGATAATCCTCTCGAGCGAGCTTTCTTTTATATCACTTCAGAAGAAGATTATCATGAACAAGTAGAAACCATGAAAGCTAAAGGACTAATTAATGATCAAACATTAGCTGAAGCACGAATAGAGGAATTTATTATTGGTCCGTATTTCAACTGCAATGGTTGGGCATCTGGCTTAAACAAAGGAAAAGCTAAAGGTTACAAATTAACTGATGGAATTAATTGGTTAAAACATGAACATGATCCATTTCAGAATCCGATAGTTGATTGGGATTTTGTAGGGTTTGGTCAAAGAATGCAAACAAATAGTAGTGGCTTTCTGAATTTACCAGCGAAAATCCAAATGCAAATTGGCGATAAAATCAAAATTAAAAATGAAGAAATTGGTCATACAATGGCTACTATGCGAGAATCAAAAATGGGTGAGGTAGTAGGATCAATTCCCAAGTTCTTGGAAACTGTGGAAAAACTATATCCACCGGGAATGATTGGCTTATTTGGTCTACAAGGTGCAGTGCCAATTAATCCAAAGGACAATCGACCTGATTGGGTTGTCTTTGACATAAGTATGAGAGTTCCGGGTGACCCAGCTATTGCTGCTAGTCCTCAAATGAATAGTTTAACTTTGAAGTATCAAAAATACTTGCCAAAAGGTGTTAAAGAAATTACTTCACCAATTGATTTGCCAATGATTGAAATTCTGCATGCATTCAAGATAAGAAAACTATCAAAAATTGTAACATAGAGGATTTGTAATGAGTGATTCTAAGGATAAAGAACTGATAGTTGAGACTGTTTGGAATTATTTGAATGGTCAAAACAATCGAAAATTCGAATTAGTAGAGAAAGCATGGCATGTTGATTGTCATATGTTTGGTATTAATGCCCAAAATGAAGTAGTTGTTTATCCTCGATCTATTTGGAGAGAATGGTTTGCAAATCCCTCTGATGATCCAGATGCAACGAAGAAAGCTGAAATCCTCAATTTAGATATATACAAATCTGTTGCAAACGCTAAAGTTAGGACGGTTATAGTAGGATCAAAAGGAACTACCATCTATACTGATTACTTGAATATCATCAAAATATCTGATAATGAATGGAAAATTGTAAACAAGATATTCAAGACAGATTTCGAACCAAAGAAATAGGAACTACTTCTTTTTCCTTGGAAAAGTTAAAATTATTCTATCATCCTTATTGAAATCATGAAATCTTCTGAAGAATCTTATACATACCTATTTTCAATGGAAAACATTTGTTTTGAAATAGAAGATAAAGTGATTCTTGAAAAAATCAACTGTGAAATAGGTTTGAATGGGATTACTGGTATTATCGGTCCTTCTGGTTCTGGGAAAAGTACATTATTGCGTTTATTGAATAAACTAATTTCACCAACTAAAGGTATAGTTCGATTCAAAGATGTAGATATCGCTGATATGGAATCACAGGATTTGCGAAAAGAGATTGGTATGGTGCTTCAAAGACCTTTTCTATTCAAAGGTACAGTGAAATCCAATCTCCTCTATGGTCCAAAAATCTGGAATATTGATTACTCTGATGATGCTTTATGCAAACTCCTAGATACTGTTGGTTTAGAAGCTGATTTCTTAACTAGAAACATTGACGGACTATCTGGTGGCGAACAACAACGAGTTAGTTTAGCGAGAAGCTTAGCAAACAACCCAATTGTTTTGTTATTAGATGAACCAACAACTGCTTTGGATATCGTCTCAGAGGAAATAATTGAAAATACTCTAAAGCGACTTGCTGCTGACAACATCAAAATTATTATTGTTACTCATTCTCTTGAGCAAACTAAGCGATTAACTGATCAACTTTTATTTCTGAAAGAAGGGCAATTGATTGAAAAGACAACTTCAAAAGATTTCTTTAAACGTTATAATGAACAAGAAATTCGTTCATTTTTCAAACATACGGAGGGTAAATAATGGTCTCTCTAATTTTACTTGATATCTGGGATTCACTAAAACACGCAAATATCTGGATTAGAATTGCATTAGCATTTGTTCTATTAATAGTTTTAATTGGGCTCTCTTTTTGGCAGAAAACCAAACTTGAGTCGAAATTAATTTGGAGTTTTCTTAGAGGAACGATCCAAATTGTTCTTTTTGGATCAATTCTAGGTCTAATCTTTGGTATACGTAAACTCTGGATGTTGTATCTGATTTTATTTTTAATGTGTCTCTTTGCTGCTTACACCAATGCAAGAAGTTATCCTTATCCTCGAATGTTCCTCATTGGATTCTTCGCAATTACCTCGAGTAGTATTGTCATAATGACTTTGGTTATGTTCTCTTATATTATACCAGGATTTGAAGGAATAATACCACTTGATCCCGTTACTTTAGAGTTAACAGGTGAATATGTTATTCCAATTGGCAGTATGGTTATTGCTTTCGCAATGCGAGTATCAGGTATTGCAGTAGAGCGAGTAAGATCAGACATAATTAAATCAAAGGGAAGTATCGAAGCTGCTCTCGCTTTAGGTGATAGTCCGTACAGAGCTATTCAGCACATTCTTCGTGAGAGTTATCGTGCAGGTCTCATTCCTACCATTAATAGAGTTGCTTCTTTGGGTATTGTTACTATTCCTGGATTGATGGCTGGTATGATTATAGGAGGAGTTCATCCAGTAGAAGCTGCAATTTACCAGGTTGTTATCTTTCTGATGTTACTATCTTCATCCTTCATTACAAGTATTATTACTAATGTTTTGTTTACTAGACAATTCTTTACAAATAAACAGCAATTTGATATTGACTTCATAAACAAAATGATAAAATCCGAGAATCAAAAAACAGGAGCTTTTCTAAAAGAAAAATGGAAAAATTGGAGAGAAAAAAGGAAAAGAAAAAAGAATGATGAAGAGACCACAAAATGATATTGTGTTTCTTTCTAATCTTCTTCTTTTTCTACATCTATTGGAATATCAGGAATTGTAAATTCCTCTTCTTCTTCAGTTGGTTCATCTTTTACTTCGTCAATATCAGGAAGATCTGGAACACCTAAGTCTTCTGGTTCTTTTTCGATATGTTCATCTTCTTCTTTGTCAACATCAGGTATATCGGGAATTTCATGCTCATCTATTACTTCTTCTATCAAAGTTTCTTCTTCAAGTTCAGTTGCTTCTTCAATCTCTTCGATGATTTCATCTACAGTATCAAGGTCTTCGGTTGTAGTTTCTTCAACAACTTCGTCTTCGATAGCTACTAATTTCTCCTTTAATTCTGCTCTTTCTTCCTCAAGTTCCTCTTTTTGATCATCAAAGTATTCATCGAGTTCTTCCTCGATTGAGTCAATTCCTTCAATCATTTGTTTTTGTAGATCTCTTTTAACATCAGCAATCTCTGCATGAAGGTTTCTTAGTTCTTCTTCTTTTGTTTGTACAGCAATTAATGATAACAATTCTTCTTGAGTATCTCTTAAAGTGTGCCAATCTTTGTAGCGGTCAAATGGAAATTGTAGTTTTACTCGAGCAACTAAACGAGAACTATCGCCCTCTATCCAATTACTCTTTGACCAAAGTTCAGTGAATCGTTGTTCTCCAGTATGTTCTCTATTACGAAGATTCCAGAGAATGCGTAACCTATCGTATGATAAGTGATGATTTCTTGTTAATTCATCATCATCCTTCTCTGAAAGGTCTTCCCAGATATTTAGTTTGTATTCTCTTGTTCGACTAATTGACCAGAGCATGAAAACAACCATAATTGGCAGTAAAACATAGATTAGCATAAAGAATACAGGATGAGTAAAATTAGCTTCTAGTGTTCCTATATCTAACCAATATTTCTCTATCACAAAAATAACATAGACACCAACGATAATCAACCATGCAATGATATTAAAAATTACATTGGCAAATAATCGTATCATTATGTTAGGTTTGATGTATTCTCTAAAAGCATGCCACGATCTATCAATAAGGAACCAAGGATGTTCTTTCTTTTCATCTTCATCTTCTTTATAGGATAATTTTTCTTTGGGAATAAATGATGTCTTATAGTGGAAATAATCAAATTGAGTTCCTTCTATATCCCAATTTCCTGCTTTATCCTTAATTAAATACAGCATAAGTGGTGCATAATCCATGGGATGTGAGAATTTCTCTACATATGATTTTTCTCCTCTCAAAAAAGCATCTGTTCCAATGAATAGAACAACAGCTCCTATGAGAAGCGATAACCAAGCACTAACAGGTATAAGTGTTTTAATTTCACTAACTGAGGTTAGATTATATATAGCATATTCCAAAGCAGTTGTCCAGAAAAGCAACCCAGGCACAACAAATCCTATCATACTATCTGGGACTGTTTTCCAGCTCTTGTATCCTTTAATGAATCTTTTATACAATCCTTCAAAATACGTCCAAATACCCAAGCAAATGAAAAGCAAACCAGTTATTAAAAACGTCAGATAAGTTCCAAGTGTGGCGCTTCCCGGTTGATATGCTAATGTAAACTGAGACAAGAAAAGTGTCGCAATGAAAAATGGAATGCTCAAAAAGCTGAATTGAAATGGAAATAGCTGTCTTGTCCAGACAATAAAGTATTGAATACACAATTTCATTGCTGAACTAAGTTTCGGGGAATCTCCTACTACTCTAAAGAAAGCTCCTCCACCGATTTTCCATCTATCTAATTCAGTCTTTAATTCTTGTGTTCGTATAGTAACTTTCGGTCTGAACTTCTTCTCAACTTCTAAACCCTGATTTGTTATATCATGGTAACCTTCACTTAAGTTAAGATATACTTCGGCTCCTTCCTCTGGTCGTAACCTGAAGAGGTTCTTTTTAATCGTCTCTGTTGGCCAATTATCTAGATTATCATAAAAGACCTCTTTTATATCTTTAATACCGTCTTCTTTCTGTTTTTCTTCAACCATTTTTTTAATCTCCAAGAGATACTAACTCTTAAGTTTCTTACGTAATTTCTCCCCTAGATTATCTTGATTCAAAGCTAGAATTCTAATTGCTAGGTGTGCAGCATTTTTCCCGTTATCAATACCAACGGTAGCAACAGGAACTCCTGAGGGCATCTGAACAATAGATAATAAAGCATCCATTCCACCAAGTTTTGAATCAACTGGAACACCAATTACTACTTTTTTTGTTTTGCTTGCACAAACACCCGGTAGAGCTGCCGCTAATCCAGCGATAGCAATTATTACTTTTGCTGGAGTTTTCGCAAGGTAATCATCAAGTTCTTTTGCATTTCTGTGAGCAGATAAAACAACAGCGGTATGTGGAACATCAAATTCCTTTAGAACTCCTACAACTTTCTCAACAATTTCACTATCTGATTTCGATCCAGATATAATTGTAACAACTGGCTCATCCATCATTAACACAACCATTCTTTACTAATTATGACTTCTTTGGATATCTATTAACATTTCTTAGTTTTTTCTTAAGAATTTCATTAAATCCATTTTGCTTTTAGGTCCACTTCGAGCACCCACTTTTTGAATGCAAATCGCAGAGCAAGCAGCAGCAATTCTTCCTGCTTGTTTGGGTGATTTTCCTCGAGTTAATGCATAAAGCATTCCAGCAGTAAAAGCATCTCCAGCTCCAGTAGTATCAACGATGTCAACTTTGAAAATAGGAATATTCACTGTTTCATTTTTACTATAAATTGTTGCTCCTCTGCTGCCTTTGGTTACTGCAATTACTCTTTCCTTATTTTCCTTTATTAAATCAGCAGCTATAGAATTTATTTCTTCCTCTGCACATCGAAAGATTTGAGTTATTTCATCTACACTTGCTACAATGAGTTTCGCTTTTTGTGCTAATCGATATGCTCTGCTTGGATTCTGAGCAATAAGAGCTCCAGGACTCATAGAGAAATTGATCTCAATATCACTTTCTAGTAAGGCTTCAATGGAAGCGATATTCCTTAGATCAGACAGATTTACCCAGTTTGCTTTTGCAAATAACTCAAGGGGTAAATCACCAATCGCTAAAGTATCTGCTGCTCCACTGTATGCCATAATCATTCGGTCACCTTTCTTATCAACACAGATATAGCATGATCCGGTGCTTATCTCATCAGAAATAACTACGGTATTTTTGTAGTGAACTTTTTCTTTAGTGAGATCTTTGAGAAGTAGTTCTCCAAATGTGTCTTTGCCAATTTTTCCTGAGAATGCGGTCTTCAAACCTAACCTACGAGTAATTACAGCTACGTTTGCTGCAGCTCCCCCTGGCATAAACTTAAAATCCCTTACAAACGATTCCCCATCTCTTTTTGGAAACTCTTCTACAAGTGCAATCATATCAACTAATACTGCACCTACAGAGATGATATCGAATGTTTCGAGCATTTGTAACACATCAATTATGAGTTAAATAAAATGACTTTTGCTAATTTATAGGAATTTTGTTAGCTAGCTTTACTGCGTTTTAGCTGTTTTTTTAGCATTATTCATATCACTTGGTCTATTTGGTAAAGTATAGAAAACTGGGATTAGTATCAGAAAGCCAGCAATCAAGATGAACATCGGAGTCAAGTATCCATATGGTTGCGGGATAGCGTCATACAGAAAACCAGCAATAAAACCTCCAGGTAACCATCCTATTGATCGGAAAATAGCTATAGAATTATACACTTTGCTCTTACGTTCTGGTTCTACGTTCGTAAATAACGAAATGGTTGAAGGGATCCATAATGCTAGTGAAAATCCTAATGCAATTCTTGCAATGATCATTAATACGAAATAATCCTGATAAAAAACAAATACTACAGTTAAAACTATCCAAACAAGACCACAAATCTCTGAGATAAATAAGAAAAATCTCGCTCCTATTTTATCGACATATCTTCCCAGATACATAGCGACTAATACTGTGATACTAGTAACCATAATTAGAAGACTGATTTGCTTATCATCGAAAGCATTTGTACCAAAGATACCATCATCTTGTAAACCAGCCCAATGAACTCCTAATGCTATGCCCCATAAGAAAGCATCTAAGAAAAATGTAATTGAAACTCTAAGTACCCATTTATCTTTGAAAGTATCAATAAATCCTCTAATAAAATTAGATTTCTTCTTCTTAATTTCCTCTTCATCTACCTCATCAGAAGCTTGATCCCTCTTTTCTTCTACAATTACAAATTCCTTTTGATTTTCTTTCTTTAATTTCCTAGAAGGATCTGTTATAATGAACATAATACCGATAGCAATTAGGACAACAACTATTGTACCGTATAAATAGAAATATGCTCGATCTTTATTTGTAAATTCAAAACCAACCACGAAAGTTAAAATGAAAACAATAGTTGATACTGTTACTTCGCCAAATCGACCAAAAAACGCTGTTATGGTAGCTATTAATCCTTTTCTCTCTTCCCCGGCTGACTCCGTCAAAATAATACTGTAAGGGGATTCGTTGAGTGAGAATGCCAAACTTAACATTAAAACTGCAACAATAACTATGTATATTTTCGCTGGATTAAAAATAAAGAATCCAAACGAAACAGCAATCAAGACTTGAGCGATAATAAAAACTCTCTTGTAACCTAAGATACCATTCAAATAATCAGCTAATATTAACCCAACAATAGCTACAAAAGATGATATTGATCCAATAATCCCAAATAGTTTTTCGGAATCATTGATTTCCAAAAAGTATAAACTGTAAAAGATAAAATGTATGCTACTTGCAGAACTAGCAAAAAAAGAAGTAATTGTAAAGAAGAAGATGTTTTTCTTTCTTTCACTTTTGGTTAATAATTGTCTACCAGGTGTAGGATCTGCTTGAGTTACAAGTAAGACCTCATCATCCTTATCTATAATCGACAATTTAACTAACCACACAAAATTCGTTTAATTATAATATCTAAAGCACAATTGAAATTGCATTTAAGCATTTATATTACTCAAACATAAGTTTCTCTAAGTCAAATCTGCTGCTTTCACTCTTAGATATTTACGATATTTCTTTTGTAAAATTAGAATTCTTTGAAATTCCTCTTCATTTATTTCAAGTGATACATCAAAAAATTCTTCGTTTTCACTCATTTCTTCTTTTGATAAATTAGAAACGAATTCTTTTGTTTTTGGAAAAGCTTGGATTAATTCTGTTAGCGGATAAATTGACTTGCCTGAATAAGCAATCATTGATGGTCGCAGTGAATATTCATTTCCATTAAATGACACACCTGTTCCGCCGTTATCTCTAACATATTCCAGCATTTGAGTATCAGTAATACTATCACCTATAGCGATGGAATCGGATGCTTCTAACTCGTGTTCTTCCAAAATCTCTATTACAGATTCCCTCTTACGACCACCACCACAAACGATAGTAGAGTCAAAAACAGCTCCAAAATCTGATTTGGGAATATCTGTGAAAAAGAACTTGTCTAGATCTTCCTTCACTTCAGACATACCATCTGCTAGATATCTTGGAAAAATATCTTCTAATAAAGGTGTAAGAGCATCGGTATTATCTGGCTTTAAAGAGAAATCCAGAGTGGTGCATCTAACATTTTCTATGGGGTGATTCAGTTTTTTAGTAATGGTGTGCGCATGATGAGTATAACTAGTAGAGATTATGTAAGTTGGAATTTCTTTTTGTTGCAGATATTGGAAAAGTTCTATAGCTCCAGGGGTTGGTTCAGCTTCTCGAGATATCTTAAACAACAACTCTTCATCTGCAAAAGAAACAACAATAGGGGCTATGAGTTTGAGCGTATCACCGGGCCAATAATCCTTTTTCTTATCCACTAGGAAAAGCTCATCGTCATATAAACTAATCATTTGAAATAATTTGTAGAAATCCTGTTCTTTCCCAAGTTTCTTACCAATTAAAGATATGACATCTGCTGCATGATCAATTGGACAAAGTGGTCCTTCAAGATCGAAAAAGGTAATCACAATACATTCAACTCTTTCAAATGATCTATTCTTTTTTGCACTAATTCTTTTGTTCCAACATCTTTCCTGTGGAATAATGGTCCTTTCACATAGGATGTTGCTTTTTCCGCGATTTCTTCCGCTTTTGCTAATTTATCGGCTATTCCTATAATAGCTATTGCTCGAGATGTTGTGGTTATTATTTTTCCTGGTTCCACTTCACTTACTGATGAATAGAATAGGTCTGCCCCTTCCTTTATTATTTTCTCAACATCAACTTCTATTGGTTCTTCTTTTTTAGGTGAGATTGGATATCCTTCAGGAACAAGATATTTGCAAACAGTTGCTTTTTTTGCAAATTCTACTTTGATTTTTGAGAGCTTTTTCTCAATCATTGCTTTGAATATATCAAGTAATGGTGTTTTTAGTAAAGGCAAAATATTCATAGCTTCTGGGTCACCAAAACGAGCATTGTATTCGAGAATTATTAATCCATTTGCTGTGAGCATAAAACCACCATATAAAATTCCTATGTAATCGCTTCCGGTTTCTTGTTTGATGGCTTTTGCAGTTTGCTGAATAATCTCTTTAGCTTCTTCAACAATTTCTGCTGATATAAAGGGCAGTAAATGATCTTCTGCACTATAGGAACCCATACCTCCGGTATTTGGTCCTGTATCCCCTTCATAGGCTCTTTTGTGATCCTGGGCAATTGGTGATGGAGAAATGTCTTCACCTGAAACAAAACATTGTAGGGAAAATTCTTCCCCAACTAATAATTCTTCAAGAACTATTGCTTCCCCTTTAGCAAAAACCTCTTGGCAAAAATCCAAGACTTCTTCAACGTTTTGTAAATGTTCACCCATTAATTTTACTCCTTTCCCTCCTGCTAAACCATCTCTCTTAACAGCAACTTTTCCTACTTTTGCTATATATTCAGAGATTTCTATCAACACAGTATCAGGAGCAAAGATTCTGTATTCGGGTTGCCCAGGTATATTGTATTTTGTTAGCAAATCTCGAGTAAAGCTTTTCGAGGATTCCATTCGCGCTGCAGATTTTGTAGGCCCGATTGACTTCACTCCTTTTTCAAGCAGGAAATCCACGATACCATCTGCCAGAGGATTTTCAGGACCAATAACTGCAAAATCTGGTTGAACATCTTTAATGAATTCTCCAAGCGCTTCGAAATCATTTAACTTGGCTAATTTTACTTTAGTTGATAACTTAGCGATTCCTGGGTTTTTTGCTTTCATAAATGAAAATAAATCAACTTCACTTTTCTTCAGAGCTTTTGCGATAGCATGTTCTCTTGCACCTTGGCCCACTAACAATACTCTATCTTCTGCCATTTCTTACACCATTGTATGATTCAAATTAATATTATTTGAAATAAGAATTTTGTTGAATAAATTGATTACTGATTCCTGTGAAAAATCGGCTATGATTCTCTTTCACAGAGTAATTGTGAGGGTGTTGATTTCAATGGGTAATCGCCTGTTAGACAAGCTAAACACAAATTATTATTCTCAGGCCACTTGTCAAAACCAATTGCATCAACAAGTAATGGAACTGTGTTATAAATAACAGCATCAAGACCAAGGATTTCTCCAATTTCTTCATCTGTTCGTCCGCAGGCTATTAATTCTCTTTCAGTGGGAAAATCTGTCCCCATAAAACAAGGATTAATGAGTTTTGGACAACTCACAACAAAATACACATGAGTTGCTCCTGCATCACGAATCATCTTAATGATCCCTCTGGAGGTTGTTCCTCTTACTATTGAATCATCTACAAGAACCACTTTCTTTCCTTTAACGAGATTTGACATTACATTTAGCTTGAGTTTTACTGCTTCCTCTCGAGCAGTTTGACGTGGCATGATAAATGTTCTGCCAACATATCTATTCCTTATTAGAGCTTCAGAGTATTCAATGCCTGTTTCTTTTGAAAACCCAATTGCTGCTATTCTACCTGAATCTGGGATTGGAACAACAATATCTGCTTCATATCCTCTTTCTTTGAATAATTTACCTAGTCTTATTCCAACTCTTTCTCTAGCTTCATAGGTAGAAATTCCATCCAAAACTGCATCTGGTCTAGCAAAATACACCCATTCAAACATACAATGAGCTGCCTTTTCTTCCTTAATTAAGCGTTTCTTCTTGATTCCCTTTTCATTAATGATTAACATTTCACCTGGCTTAACATCATCCTCGAATTTTGCACCAACTATGGTTAATCCAATCGTCTCAGATGCGATTACAAAATCTCCATCCTTTGTTTTTCCATAACAAAGTGGTTTAAAACCAAGAGGATCTCTTAATGCAATTATTTCTCCCTTATTTGTAGCAAATAAAATAGAATAAGCACCATCTAAATAACTAATGATCTTTTTACAAGCTTTAGTGATATCTCCATTTTCTTCTTCAAGAGCATAATCCAATAATTTACCAATTACCTCAGTGTCTGTGTCATGACTAAATCTGAAGCCTTGATCCATAAGAAAATCTCTGACATCCTCAAAATTAGCTATTGTACCATTGAATGCAATTGCTATTTTTAATTGTCTTGTTTGAAGAATAAAAGGTTGAATGCCAACAGTTAGATCAACACCAGCAGTTGGGTATCGAACATGTCCAATTCCAAATTTCCCTTTTAAGGATGATAAAGTATATTTATCAAAAATATCTTTTACAAATCCAACATCAGATATAGTTTTCATGTTTTTCTTGTTGATTACTGTTATACCTGCGCTCGATTGTCCCCGATGTTGTAAAGCTAACATGCCTTGGTATAATAAGAAACCCAAATCATGTATTCTTTTAGTAGTTCGAATACCTATAATGCCACAATGATCTTTTATTGACAAATGTCGATCCTCACGCGAGTTATAAAAGCTCTTCTTGTTGATTACTG
>JAHLVZ010000032.1 GCA_019058165.1 Candidatus Heimdallarchaeota archaeon | reverse complement strand
GGCAGGTACTCAGAACAACAGAAACGACAGTTGAAAAAGAAGAGAGGTATATTATGAATCTAAACTTACCAGTGGAAATCGCTAAAGAACTGGTTATCTCACCAAGAGCAGATTTGTTTGATGAACTCGTAAAAGCTGGTATTGAACCAAAGTTTGTGGCTGTTACTCTAGTACAAACAATAAAAGCCCTCGCAAGTGATAATGTGCCTATTGAGAACCTCACTGATAAAAAAATAAAAGATATTTTTAAATTGCTGAAAAATAAGAAAATGCTTGCAAAAGAAGCTATAGAACCGTTACTGAAACATTTTGCTGAGAATCCAAGTGATAAAATGGATTCAGTTTTGGAGCATTTAGGATTAGAACTTGTCTCAGAGGAAAAACTAAGTAAGATAATAGATCAGGTTATCAAAGAAAATCTGGATTTTATAAAAGAAAATGGACAACGAGCTAAGGGAAAACTAGTGGAGCATTTAATGGAGCAAGTGAGAGGAAAAGTTGATGGTAAAATCGTCAATGATACACTAAACATAAAATTCAAAGCAAAACTAATAGAATTAGGATTGATAAAAGAAGACGAAGAAAGCGAAATCAAGAAATTAGTTAGTAGTAGGCAAAAGACCAGCTTACAGTGGATAAGTACTGTTGCGATGATACCCATTGAAACCGTGATTGAAATTCTTACAGAAGATCCGAATTTTATAGTTGAAGATGATTATGTGGTTAACCAGAAATTGCTAACAAAAAGTAAATCGACGATATCTAAGGAGAGTATAGAAAGTACTCAAGACCTGAAGGAAAGAGAGGAAAAAATTGCTGAAGGAATTTGTCCAGTATGCAATAATCCCTTTGAGTCAGATAGAGTATATTGTTCTAATTGTGGCTATATGCTTAAATAAGAAAAAAATCTAATAAATCCCTTTCTTTTTTTATGTGATTCTTTCTTGACAATTTTTTTAAATAATATTCATTATCAGTTAATTGAGGGAGATTATTCCAATGAATACATTAGCAATAGTTACAATTACATTTACTCTTCTGTTCTTTCTAATGATACAAATAAGATTCCTTAGACGATTCATTAAATTGAAGAAAAGCTATGGTAACTTGCCTGGTGCGCTGTTTTTAGCAGAAGCATTAATAGAAGGATGTTGTTGTGCTTTAGAATGTTGTGCATCATCATCATCATCTATTGATTTTGATTTAGGTGGCTCTGGTAGTGATGCTCATGTAGAAATACACTCTGGAAAACCACCGGAAGAATACGAAATAAAAAAAGCTCTTGAGGATAAAAAGAAGACAGAGAAAGGTTCTCTCTCAGCAGAAGAAGAACAAACCAAAGTCAAAGACTTAGTAAGCAAAAGAGAAAAAACTAGTTTAATGTATGTTAGCAATATAACTTTGCTTCCGCAACAAAGAATTATTGAAATAATATTAGATGATCCAGATTTTATCATTGAACATGAATACGTGGTAAACAAGAAATTCTTTGCGATAGAAGAAACGACTAAGAAATTGTGCTCAATATGCAAAACTCCCTATGAACCAAATCATGAATTTTGTTCCAATTGTGGAAACATACTCAAATAACACAAAATATTCTAAAATTTCTCCGATTAAAATAAATCTGTTTTAATAAAAGTGACTTGTAGTAAGTTTTAAATGCACAAGAAATGGTCAGTCAAAGTAATACTAGAAAAAACTTAGGAGAATGTTAAATCATTGTCTAAACCACTTATCCCAAGACCAAAATCGGAATTCCTACAAGTCGAATGCCCAGATTGTAATAAAGTTCAGAAAGTTTTTAGTCATTCTTCCACAGAAGTCAGATGCTTAGTTTGTAATTGTATTTTAGCTACCCCTGCTGGTGGGAAATGCAAAATACGTGGCAAAGTTATCGAGCCTGACAAAAAGGAATAATGTTTTTAAAAATGCATTAAAAAAACTGAAGATTATAAATCAGGCAGATCGACTCTATCTGCTGCATTTTTCATTATTAATGTTTTTGCGTACACTAAAGGTATCTGTACTATATCCTCTTTTTTGAAAGGACCAATTGATTGTTTTGCTTTATCTTGAGCTGTTGTAGCTATTATTTCCGGAATATCCTTCAATATTCGAACTGTCATAAGCTCAGCATCGTTTTCTTGACTTGTAATTGAGTCAATTTCTTTGCCAATATCTGAAACTGCTTCTCCTAATACGCTTTTCTTCTTATGATCATCAAATATTCTCTCGAGATTCTTCACTAAATCCATCTCTTCTGCTGCTAATCCCCCTTTGTTTAGATCCCCATCAATTAATCCATGAATGATTTTATGCTTCCTAATCTTTGATAAATCACGAAGAATTCTCTTTAATCTCTCAATCTTCTCAGATATAATCTTAGTTGATACAACATCTTTAGAATCAATGCTTTCTAGTTCTTTCTCAAAAGAGGTAATTCTTTGACGAATAGCAGAATACAGACTACCTTTTACTTCAAGTAATTTGTTGGTTCTTCTTTCACTTCTCCAGAGTTGAAAAATTTGTTTGTAATGATCATCCTTAACCATAAATTAAACATCTTCCTTGCTTACTAGGTGTGCAAAGTAATTACAATTCTATAAATTTTCTTTGATTCCTCACTAAAGTATATTGTTATTACCCAATTCCTTGAATTAAAGACCCGATGCTGAAAGAAGGAAGAGGATAAATAATAAAATACCAAGAATTATGAATTAAGTTTCAATTCTTGGTGCCAGATAATATGTAAGTTTTCCTCCAGCAACTATTGGGAATTCCAATTGAATTGGCATACTTGCTGAAAAAGCTATCATAACTAATTCGCTTGCCTTAATTGCTTTAGTCATTTCACTCAAATAACTAAGTGAATACATCGCACTTGATTCTTCTCTTACATTGAATTCTGCAATTACATCACTATCTTTTTCGATAGTAATTTTCACATCTTTTGTTTCACTTGAAGCTGATAAAGTAATTCCATGATCTTCAGCAACAATTCGTATGTGATCACCAATAATTTCTGCGTCTTTCACAGCTGATTGTAAAGCATCTGCTGTGAGCTTTATCTTGGCTTTACTATCAATTGTTGGTGCAGGATACTCGCTCTCACCAAGGTCGAGTAAACTAATACCAAAGCTTCTGACATTTTGTCCCCTAAAAGTCATCACAAGTTTTGCAGTTCCTTCTAATTCCATTTGTAGTGTATCAGAAGTTCCTGCTCTTCTCATAATTTGAGTCATTTCATCAAGATTAATACCTAAACGAGTTACTTCTGAACATTCGTATTCCTCAAAAGCACTTGCAGGTAAGAAGAAATCGACCATCGCAACTCTACTTGGATCCATTGCACGTAATTCAATACCTCTTTCCGAGGCAATAAAGTTAGCTTCATCCAATAATGTAAGTGATTCAATGATATTCTTCCAAATTTTTGCATCTGCTAAAACCATTTTAAGAGCCATTTCTTTTTCCTCATTTCTATGACTGTTTGTCCTCTTTATTAAATTTCCAGTAGATTTTCTTTTTATTCTTGGCAATTACCTTTCAATAATTTCTTTAGTAACCATTTTAAAAATTTCGTATCACTGTTTAGTTATACAAATCAGTACTTAAATGCATATTTCAAACAGTTTCACGAATTAAAAATAGTTCCTAAGACTAATTTTTCTGAAAGAGCTCTTAAAATTTTGACTTCTACAATCTCTCCTATTCTCTCTCGAGAGTTTTCCACCGCAACCATTGGCCCGCCACTCAAAATATAAGCAATTGCTCCTTTTTCATCCCGATAATTTGGTTCACTAATGATTACTCGAACAACTTCTCCCACAAGATTCTGTTTTTTCATCAAATTAACATGATTCGCAACATCGACAATGATTTTACTTTCAAGATTATAGATAGCTGGTGGAGGTTCTGGGAAATCCCCAAAGGCTGATAAAGGTAGGGGACGAAATCGATATATCGTTACTTTTTCTATATAAGGCTCGAGTTTGTTAATGAAATCAGCTGTTTCTTGCGCAGTTTTTCTTGTTTGTCCCGGTAAGCTATGTATAAAGTAAACATGAGCTTTTAAGCCATATTTATGAGCAATTTTTACTGCTCGGAGAGTATCTTTTGGACCACTCGGTCTACCCAATAATTTTGCATGTGTTTCGCTACCTGTTTCACACCCTATAGAAAATGGTGAATTCGGTAAATATTCGGAAAGAATTCTAGCTAATTCATCAGTAAAGAGTGTAGCTTTAATATTCTCAACTTCAAACCATACAAGGCCTTTTGCTACTCTCTCAATAGCATGTATTTTCGATAACAATTCTTTGATCTTCTTGGAATTTGCTTTTGGAGAAGATGGGGTTATCAATGGTTTGGGTGAAATCAGCTTATCTCTCCCGAAATCTAGAAAATCAGGAGCACTCAAGACTATTCTTTTCACATTAAAAGCCACTAGTTTTTCTATCTCATCTACTATATGCTCAACGGATTTACTTCTTGATGGTCCATACAAACTTGGAACACTGCAAAAACCACATCCAGGTGGAATTTCGGATGGACAATTTGCTCTATCCTCGAGATAATCGCTATCACAAAGACCACATTCACTGCATTTTCGTCCATCAGGTAATTGTATTCTTGTTCCCCCAAAATTAGAACAACCTCTCAGACACTCAACATAAACCTTCGCAGAAAAGTAATTAGGATAATCAGTTATGCGTTTTGTTGATGCTTTAAAGGCTTTAAATTCATCAGAGGAAGAATATTTCCTAAAACCAGTTAAAACAAACTGCTCTTTTTGGTTAATGTAACCAATACCATTAATGTCTTTGATGTCTGAAATCTTACCACTTGTAAGATAATTACTATCAATTAATTCCTTTAACGTTAATTCTCCTTCACCTATAACTATTAGATCAGCTTTGGTTTCTTTTAGCGACTGTCCGAGTTCTGAGGTAACAGGACCTCCAACAACAATTTTGCCTTGATGATTTTTCCGCCAAATTTTAACAATTTTCTTGATGGCAACTTTATCCATGGACATACCACTAATGAATAACGAAGTAAATTTTTCTTGAAACCCCTGATCAATTATGTTCTCAGCTAAAAGGATTTTCGATTTAATATTATGTTCTTCTAATACGCCACAAACACTTCTCACACCACAACCAATAGCATCTCGAGTAAATCTTCTGCGCCCCTTTCCAGCAGCAGTGGCATCTATTACAGCAATTCTTAGGTTAGAGCTCGACATTCTATGATCCTTCGTTATTGGTGAGACTATGTTAAATGTATTAATAGTTATTTTTGTACTGATTTAAATAATGTTTAGTCATAAAAATTGAAAATTCAAATGATTCCATTTGTTTTGTAATGATAAGAAAAATAATAAAGTTGCATCCGGTTAAATAATTAAAGAAGAAAAGAAGCATTTCAAAGAAGTTTTCAACCTTAGAACTAGATTTAAATGTAAGTAATTTTGGTCTTAGTTAAAGAAGAAAAGAAAGGACGGTAATATTAGAAATGATAAGTACTGGCGAATTCCTTCTTCCAGGGGACTCAATTTGCAATATTGAAGAAGCATTGCCCGGTGAAGGAACATATGAAACCGAAGGAATGATTTATGCCACAGTTACAGGAACCTTATTCCTAGATAAAAGAAGAAGGACTGTAAGTATTTTTCCAAAAGTAAGAAAACCATTAGTCCCAAAAAGGGATGATATAATAATTGGTCAAGCTGATCATGTAAACAAACACATGGTCTCACTTGCAGTGAAATACATAAATGGTCAAAGTGTCGAACCATCTTATTCAGCAATTATGCATATTTCTCACTGCACCAGAGCGTATTTGGATTCCATGTTTGATGCCATAAAAGCAGGTGACATTGTTAGGGGGAAAATAACAGATGCCCACACCATTCCATTGCAATTTACAACCACCTATAATGAATTTGGTGTAATATATGGTCTCTGCAGTATTTGTGGAGAAAAGCTCCATTATTTGAGAAGAGGAACTCTCAAATGTGATAACTGTAGTAATGTGGAACCAAGAAAAGTCGCAGAAGATTATGGCAGAGCTAGATTATAAAAACGCGAAATTGTTTTTTAGAAGGTGAAAGTTTAGTTGGCACGTTGGACATCAAAAGAAATGGTTCTGAAAATCCACTCTACAAATGAAGCAATTATGTTCCTAGAAGCTCTTCAAAAGCAAATCAAGATAGTTGATATCTTTGCAGATTATTATCCAGGGAGAGTAACTATTAGATTTGAAGGTGCCAAAGAGAAATTGAAAGACGCTCTTGAGATCACTAAAAGAATTCACCAAATAGTAAATGGGATGCTTTACCCTGATGATGAAGGGTTTTACAATTATGATATTGAATTCTTATCAAAAGTTACTGGGAAAACGTTCCCGATAAAACCTCTGTTACAAATTTTAGATTATAAAGGATATGAAAGTCAAAGAAAAGAAGGAGTATTTTTCTCTAAGATTGACTATAATTCCTTACTTGAACTCATAACCTTATTAGATAAAACCATGACTGAAATTCCATATGAAGTCTCAACAAGCAGCTTGAGAGATGTAATGATAGTCATAGCAATTGCGAAAAATTCAACCATTGATCAAGCAATTGCATCTGCTAAGAAAGCAAAAATAGTAGAAGAAGACGAGCTTAAAAGACTCAAATTAATTGTTGAACCAATACAAGCTCTGGAAAAATGCATAAAGATAACAAAATAACCGAAAGAAATAAAACAGCATTGAATTTCAATGACTCAAGACACTTTTAAAAACTGGTGAATCAAAAAATGAAAGTTAAAATCCTAGAATACGATGAAGATAAGGAAATAACTCTCGAGTTACTCGGTGAAGGACATACATTTGCAAACATAATAAGAGAGTTTCTCTGCGATGCCCGAGATGTCGATTCAGCAGGATATTATAAAGAGCATCCTTTTGTTAACAAAGCAAAACTAGTTATAAAAGCTGCTCCTAAAAGAAAAATAGACAAAGCGGTAAGAACTGCCTGTAAAGATTTAACAAAAAGTGTTGATGATTTCTATAAACTCTTGGAAAAAACCAAATAGAAATTAATCCAGCTTTTTATTTTTCGTTCTAATTTTCCTAGGAACTATTTTTAGAGAGTAATACTTAGTTTGTTGTAGAGCTCAAGTTGATGTCTAATGAAAAAAGCAGCATTCCAAGAGAAAGAAAAACATAAACTAAGAGATATAATGAGAAACCGAAATTTAGCTAAGTTTGGGGATGCATTAGTAAATTTCATCTATTCGTTAGCAAAAACAAAAGCCTATGGTAAACCTGTGGGTGAAAGAGTCTATGACAAAGCACTTTCAGAAGCAGTACGGGGTGCTGGTCTCAGAGCTCTTATGCCATCAAGTTCTACAGCAGGTGATGTAGGGGATGGGGCAGAAGCATTAATTGGTCATTCATATTTAACTGGATTATATACTATTGATGAGTTAGTCGTTATACTTGAATCTTCAATTCAAGAATACGATCGCGAAGCCTTTGAAAAAAGAAGTAAAGAAAGAGAAATAATAACTGAAGCTTTTACAAAATTACTGTTGGAAATTATTGAACGAATAAAAGAAAGATAATATTTGAGAAATTTTCTTTATTGGTGACAAGCTTGAATCCGCAACTAAAAAAGGGAATAAAAATTATTGGATTGGCATGTGCATCTTTTAACCGGGAGAAAGACAAAAACGTACCGATAATCGGTGTAATTTATCGTGGTTCCCTCCTTTTAGAGGGGGTTCTGAAAAGCCAAGTCACAGTTGATGGATTTGATGCGACAGATAGAATTGTTGAAATGATTCTACAGAGTTCTCATCACCAGCAATTAAAATTAATAATGACTAGGGGGGTCACAATAGCGGGATTTAATTACATAGATTTAGAGCTGTTACATCAAAAAACCGATTTACCAATAATCTCTGTAGTTGATAGAATGCCAAATATGGAAAAAATATCCAAAGCATTACGAAAATTGCCTGATGGAGAAAAGAAATTAACAATTATCAAAAGAAATGGTTTACCTCGAGAGTATATTTCTGCTGAAAATAATGAACCAATTTATGCTCAATTTATCGGTCTAAAACATGAAGAGGTTTCTCAATTATTAAAAGATCTCACTCTTGTTGGTAGAACACCTGAACCCTTGCGGGTTGCGAGATTAATTGCAATAGCGGAAAAAATGAATGTTTAAATTAATCGTATTCTCTCCAAGTGTGTTTACACTTCATACAACGATAAAACCTGGTTGGTGCTTCATCTCCACTGCGTGTTTGAACCGCCCAGTATTGCGTATCTACAACAATAGCACACTTTGGACAACGCATTTTCTTTGTTGGCATGGTATTCAATTCATCAGGATTCTCAATTACAACCATACTTTCTTGATCTGATTGTTTAATCTCTTGTTTTTGCATTTGCTCTCCTTTTGAAAGCTCCTTCCCTGCACCACACTTTGGACAAGCCATCACGACTTTCCCATTAATTTTCTTTGGTGCTAACAATGAACTACATTTGTCACAAAATTCCATTTTTGTTAATCTCCGTTGTCTTGTCTCTTGCTATTATTTCAGAACTCTGATTTGAATAAAGAATTGATTTGTTTTTTTAAATCTTTGCTTTTTCTCGGAACATCAAACTTTCTTGATTTTTAATTTGTTTTCGTTTCCAAATCGATCTTTTCTTCTTATTCTAAATAGTCGCTTGAATAAATCTAAAGCAAATACAAAGTCGACCTTTTTTAATCGAATTATTAGTAAACTAAGAACCAAACAACAAATGGCAATAATTATTTTCCAGTAAATAGCAATACCAACATAGAATTGGATGAGATAAACTATAGCAATAGCAACAGAAGTGATAAAACTTAGACTTAAAATCTCACCTACACTTCGAAGAGAAATGATTTCATTGGATAACATATTGAAAATCGCATACAGAAGCATTATTGAATAAGCTATAATGAATGCGAAAGCAATTCCTATAATACCAAATCCGGGAACAAAGAAGAAACTAAAACAACATAAAGCTATTAATCCAATGAATTCTGTTTTTGCATAAATATTTGGTTTTCTAAGGGATATATTGCTACTCATTAAAAGGTAATAAGCTGATGAAATATGCCCTCCTATAATCAATAATCGTAATAAAGAAATGATTGTTGATGTTCCAAGCCATAAACTACTACCACTGCTAATAATAAGTTCTAAAAGTGTTTGAATTTCTTCTGTAAAAATTCCAAAAACAACATTTATTGGAACGGTTGCAAGCATCATAAATCTAATTGCTCTATGAAGCTCTCTTCTTGCTTCTTTTATTTCAAGTGTCCTTAAATGTGGAAGCAGCATTCGTCCAATTGAATCTTGTGGAATACGAGTAGCCATTATTAACATAAAGACATAATTGAAATAGGCAATCTGAATATAGGCGAGATGGCCGTTTTCAAAGAAAAATCCTAAAATAATGAAAATCATTGCTCCTTCAATTAGTTGTGTAGAAATAGATGCTAAAACGATCGGTGAAGAAAAAGATAATATCAATCTTAAAGATTTGAATGAATGCAAAATATTTCGGAATACTTTTTTTCTCTTAAAAAAGGAGACAAGGTATTCTTTGTTTACTAGTAAACTATATACAACAGAAAAAAGACTGCCAAATCCTAACCCCAAAATTATTGAAAAAACACCAAACCCCAAATAAACGAAAAGAGTAGAAAAGAGTAAATTACCGACACTTTGAATGCCAATTGCAACAACACTCTGTTTAATCTTCCTTAATCCCAATAAAGAACTGTTTAAAGAAGAAACTAAAAAGGTCAGGGGAAAAACAAATAATAAACCAAAAATCAGCCTAACTAAGGACAAATTACCTAAAACATCAACTCTGGGTTGAACGACATACACCACTAAAAGGAATACTATAATTGCAAAAAATAAACCGGAAATAATACTGAACATTATAGATGCAACAATCATTTCGCTTATTTTTTCTTTATCAATGTTTTTCCCAGAGAAATGTATGATGATTGAATTTCCAATCCCCTTCAAGGCAATTATTGTCGTTATTACAATTATTCTTTGAAGTGTTCTTGAAGCTCCATAAATATAATCAGGCATTTTATGTATTAGAATAGCAGCAAGAATAAAACCAGCAATTACAATGACTATATTTGCAAGGAATAGTAAAGCAGAGCCACTAACTAAACTAGAAGTTGTTTCAATCGCTAAATCATGAGCGGTTGGGATTTCATCTTTTGTAGACTCAAGAGAAGATTTTTCTGGATTTTTATCAGCTTCAACTTGAGATTTCGACATAATACCCCTCAGAAATAATTCATTACAATAAAACATATCATTATACTATATTAAACTTTAATTCTTGCTGAAGGCTAATTGAAATCGAAAAGAAATTAGGGAGAATTCTGTCCCTAGTTTTTCTTACCTAATTCTTCCTCTTGCATCTTCTTAATCAATGCAATAATGGGACGAGATATGTTTTGGCATTTCAATGCAGACATGTCAAATAATTCTTTTTCAGTAAGATTCAATTCCTTTTGTAAGTCTTTACTGGTGAAAACGTTTGGTAAATCCTGTTTGTTAACTGCGTAAATAATTGGAACTTTTCTCTCGACATTCTTTATGACTTGTTCCCTGAAATCCTCAAAATTTTCTCTGAGTTTTGGGTCAATTGGATCAATTATGAAAATTACCCCATCGGACCTTCTTTCAGCAAAAGCTCGAATATCTTTGAAACGCCACTGACCAGGGGTACCAAATAAGTAAAAGATAGTAACCCATTTCACTTTTTTATCATCAATTATCTCTTCAGTCAACTCGCTAAATTTGATTATATCTGCTTTATCTTCTCCACCGATTAGTAGAGCAACAACGGTGAAATCAAAAGTCTGGGTTGCGGTATTGGATTCAGGAAAAAGATCTGGGTTTTCCTTCAATAATTCATAATCAACATAGAAGTACCTAGGGACTTCACGACCATGAGCTTCCGGATCAAAACATCTAATCATAGTAGTCTTGCCACTGCCAGAGCTACCAGTAACACAAACTTTGTATACACCTCTAAGTTTTCCACTGAGGTAAGGATAAGTATTCAATACATTATTAGCAGTTAAGATGCGTAATTTCTTTACTTCTAGTTCTATATCTTCTGTCAAATATACAACACATCCAGATCTTTCTTAAGACAAGATATTAATCTTAATTCATTTTAATTTAGTGATTCTATTTTATAAAACTGTCTTCTTATGCATATAATTCAAATTTTACTCATTTATATTGAAATTTGCACATGATGATTAAACAGCTCTTGTAGAGCAAGAAAAGCATGCTTATCAATATTAAACAATTTTTTTAGCTCTGTATATGATTTTGAAGGAATAACAACACAAAGAGAATTACTTATTTCTTGAAGATCAAACATTCTTTTTGCAGGACGGAGCTGTCTGTACTCGAAATATTTGCAGTCACAACGATACATCACATGTTTTTTCCCGTCAATATCAATTATCTGAATCCAAAGTAAATGCTCTCTTTCATCAGTTTCTTTGCCTTGCTCCAAAGTCTTTGATAGGAAATGTATACGAATAAGTCCGTTGTCATATTTTCTATAACTAATAATTTCCAAAGGAGAATCAGCTCGTAACTTGTCAAATCTTTTGCGATCAAAGAAGCATAAATCAAGAGGTAAGGCAATAAACTCTCGTTTATTTAAATCAGACAAGATGAACAGACTTCCATTATTTCAATTTAAATATCGGGGTCATGATATAAATACATATTAATAAAACACATATAAATCACCAGTAAAATTGAAAAGACTTTATTTAATGAATAAATCTTAGTAAAGAAGTGTGGAGAAAGAAATGTCAGTAAAAACAATGAGTGTGAAAATAAAGAACCCAGAAACAAATTATCAAGTAATAATAGGACAAGCAAATTTCTCGATATTTACAACAGATAATTTATTCATGACAATGCTCACAACAGTGCCGGGAATTAAATGTGCAGTAGCAATGAATGAAGCAGTTCCGAAACTAACTCGAGTAACCGCAAATGATCCGGAGCTAGAGAAATTAGCAGCAGAGAATGCTTTAGCAATAGGAGCTAGTCATGTGTTTGTAATAATGATGGAAAATGCATTTCCAATTAATGTTCTACCTCATATTAAGGATCATCCTGCTGTTTGCACTATTTTTGTGGCTTCTGCAAATGTAATGGAAGTAATAATAGCAGAAACAAACCTAGGAAGAGCAGTAATAGGAGTAGTAGATGGAACCGCAGTAGACAAAATAGAGACTCCTGAGCAGAAGAAGGAACGAAGAGAAGCAACAGAGAAAATAGGATACAAAATTCCATAATTAAAAAATAGTGGTACATAAAAAAAGCCAGAATGTAAGTGTTCTAGAGTTGACTCTTGAACTACCACCCACCTGTCAGGGAATAAGGGTGATTATGCACCGGTTATGAGCGCGAATCTAATTCTGGCTAATTCTTTATCTTTCTTTATTTGATTTTTGAGTTGTTCTTTTTTGTTCATTTTTTATCACCGATTTTTTTTGTTCTTGTTATTCTTTATATTTGGTCACTTTATATGAGCAGTCTGGGTCTTTCTGACCAGCTACTTAGGCTCCAGTAATTAAAGCGAATTTAATTCTGGCTTGTTCGTAATCTTTTCTTATTTTTTGTTCGATTTTTTGTTTGGTTCTGTTCATTTTTTTTCTTCTCCGAGTTTTGTTCTTGAATATACTATCCACTAGGGTATATATAAGGCGGATTCACTTTTTAGAGACTCAAAAATAAGACTCAAGAAGAGGTCACAAGTTGTTACTAAGGAAGCAATTTTCGCTTAATTTTCACCAAGAATTTTTAAAATAGAAAATCTAATCATAAGTTTATGCGAGAAACTGAGCAAGAAATACCAGAATTAATAGACTTACTAAAGCAAGCAGCACAAGAAATGATTGCAAAGGGTCCTCTATCTACTATAACTGAGTATGATACCTGCGAAAATTTGGGTGTTTACTTAAACGAAACAGTTACAAAATTAGAACAAGAAAAGGAAATCGATGTTTTTGAATTATGGGGGATTTTTGCTCCAACTAGTGTTTGGAATGACTCTGGAGGATCAGAGGAAATAGCAAACAAGATTTTCGAATTAATAAAAAAATGTTTTGGAGATAATTTAGTTTAAATTACTCCATTTTTCTCTCATCGATAAAGAATTGATCTGTTGTTCTTTCTTCAAGCATTCTGAAAGCTACCTCTACACCGGTGCCTGTAATAGCACAAGTTTCAACATAAAAAACATCAAACCCTATTTCTTCTGAGAGCTTTGTAGCAAGTTCTTGCCCTTCTTCACGGGTAATACTAGCAGATTCTTGATCACTACGTAAGTCGGTTTTATTTCCTACGATAATTAAAGCTAGTTCCTTACTCTCAACTTTTCGTAGTTCTTCAAGCCAATAACGAATGTTATTGAATGACTCCCTATTTGTTACATCAAAAACTAATAAGGCTCCAAAAATACTTTTGAAGAAAAGTTCTTTGCTCTTATCGAAGCGCTCCTTAGCGGCAATATCCCAAACCTGCATTGAAAAATCTTCATTATTCTTTGAGAAATGTTTAGCAGCAAAATCAGCTCCAAGAATATGTTTGTATTCTTGATTATAGGCAACATCAGAGTATTTCTTTCGTAATGCAGTCTTACCTACAGCTGCATCACCAATAATAACGATTTTTATTAGAGCTTTAGTTCTTTTAACTGTTTTAACGTCTTCCAATGCCGGAGATTCTACTGCAGGTGGTTGCTCCTCAATTTTTTTTTTATCTTCTTCAAATTCTAGAACATCTTCGAGTGAAACAGCTTCTGTTATGTCTTCAGTCGTTTTTTTTTCTTCTTCCTCCGGTTCTATAGGAGGTTGTATTACCTCTGGAGCTTGAAAGGTTTCAACAGGTTCTTCTTCTTCCTCTTTTTCAAGAACCTCTTCTGTAATCTCCTCTGCAATATCATCAATAACTTCATGGTCAACTGTGTCGCCAACTTCTTCTTCGAGAACATCTTCCAATACTTCTTCAGCAATCTCTTCGATAGCTTCCTCTATAATCTCCTCATCTGTAGTATCTTCAGTAATATCTTCTGCAACATCTTCCACTATCTCTGTAATGTCTTCACCGACAATATCTTCCTCAGTGACTTCTGTCTCTTCGTCTTCCACTGGTGCTAGCTCTATGACTTCCTCTGCAATCTCTTCAGCAATTTCTTCTACATCTTCTTCTGCAACTGTATCCTCAACGATGTCTTCAATTGCATCCTCTAGAACATCTTCGACTGCGTCTTCTAAAGCTTCTTCAGTGATTTCCTCAGGTTTGCCTTCAACTACTACTTCATCAACAATTTTTGCTTCTTCGACAATTTCCTCAGGAATAAAATCAACTTTTTCTTCTACAAGGGGTTCCTCTACAACGGGTTCTATTGGTGTTTCCACAACAACCGCAATAGGTTCAACTTCAGCACTTTTAGCGATCTCCAAAGTTTGAATCACTTCATAGAAAATGCCTCGTTTCGGTCTGTTACGTGGTTCATTCATAGCATCTTTCAAATGTTCACTAGCTACAGCAGCAGCTCGACCAATCTTACTAAGAGCAGTGGCTGATTCAACACGGACAAGCCAATTATCATCATTAAGAGCTTCAATTAATGCTGGAACAACAATATCAGACTTATTTTTCTTTAAACCAAGTTGTTGGGCAGCATGACAACGAAGATCAATATCGGTATTTTCCTTCAATTGCTGAAGGAGAAGCTCAAGTTCACGTTCACCAGAATCACTCATGTTGTAGTATCTCCATAAAGTTAAAATTCGGATTTATCTTCCTTTTTGAAATTAAAAAAGACTTCGATATATGACTTTTCGAACAAAAAACCAAACAAAAGAAACAAAACAGCAAATTTAAAAAGAGAAATAGAACGTAGAAAACCTAACAAAACTTTAGGCGTGTAGCTCAGCTAAAGATTGAGCTTGCTTGCTCATCTGCTAAAGGTAGAGCACCTGGCTTTTAATTTATAAGACTGAGGTCTTATAAAAATGAGACTAGGTGGTCAGGGGTTCAAATCCCCTCACGCCTGCCATTTTATTTTTCCTATACTTCTACTTACTTTCGGTAAGAAGTAGTAATAGTTATATAGTCAAGAATTATTTTCTAGAACGACTCGTCTGAGAATTCTCTTGAATTTTCAAAATTATAATTCAAAAAGAAAGGGTTTGGCAATGGATTTAACTATTCTAAACAAATCTCAAAAAAATCCAACTAAGAATACCATAGTTGATAAAATAGATCATGCAAAACAAATCATTTCTGATGCTGTTAAGGAATATGGTGATAAAGTAGAAGTCGCTTGCAGTTTTGGGAAAGATAGTATGGTAGTTGTTCATTTGGCTCTGCAGATTAAACCCGACATCAGAATTTTTTCTGTAATGACTCCTTTTAAACCAAAAGAAACTTTTGAGTACAAAGATAAAATGATTCAACATTACAATCTAAATTTAGTTGAATATATCTCAAAAGAGAAGGTAGATCCGAATCTTCCATTGACTGATCCTGACGAATGCTGTCGTATTTTAAAAGTTGAACCCACTAAAGAAGCAGTCAAGGATTTAGATGCATGGATTTGTGGCCTGAGAAATACGGAAGGAAGAACTCGTATAGACTATAAAGAAATTGAGGAAAAGGGTGGATTATTTAAAATAAATCCGATTCTTAATTGGACTGAACTTGATATTTGGCGTTACATGGCTATTAACAATATACCAGTACATCCCTTTTATGCAAGAGGTTATCGAAGCTTGGGTTGTGAACCTTGTACAAAACTAATAAGTGATGATGCTCTCGAACGAGAAGGTCGATGGCTTGGCACTAGTAAGTGCGGTGGAGAATGTGGTATTCACACACAACCTTTGAAGTAATGTTTTTATGATTATCAAAACAACTCCCACTTGCTTTTTTGTTCTTTTTTTCAAAGATTTTTTCATTTTTACTGGACAAATAAACAAGAAATATAACAAAGAAAATTATATTTAATTATATATTATCTATCAATTTCCGCCGATTTGATTTGAATGCTTGCTATCTATATCCTCTGTCAAATTCTAGCTTCTATGGTAGGATAGTTACTTGGATCATTGCCTTTTTCTGTGTGGATTGGGAAGCGAGCAACAGGAGTTGACCTTAGAAACCATGGAGTTAAGAATCCTGGTGGAATGAATTCTGTAGTGACTTATGGCATGAAAATTGGTCTACCAATAATAATACTTGATTTTCTAAAAGGATCGATAACTATAGCGTTAATTGATCAACTATTTGCTCTTGATTACTTCATAGGTCCTGATGGAACTAATATTTGGCATACCTTGGCAAGTATTCTAGGACCAGTATGCTGTATTGCTGGGCACAATTATTCCGTGTTTCTAAAATTCGAAGGAGGGCAAGGACTTGGAGTTTTTTTAGGCGTTACCTGGTATCTTAATCCAATACTCTTTGTTTTTTATGGGGTAGGAATAATATCGGCGATGTTACTCTTTAAAGCAAATGTTAGAATTGGTACATTAGTAATAATTATACTTGAAATCATTCTGATTATGTTTATACGAATAAACCCTCCCTGGAGTCATATGCCGGAATTTAGATTTCCATGGACTCCTTGGTTTATGCAAGTAAAACTACCAATCATATTATTGGCAATGTTTGCGATGATATTCATTCGAGCATTACAGGCTCTGAGACGACAATCAGCATCAGCAACTTGGAGAGTTTCAACTGATGGAAAGAGAGAATTCAAACATAAAGAAACACCTTCAGAGTAATACCTATAGCATAGACTTATTTTTTCTTTATCACCTAGATACTTTCGCTTATCTCTCTGGGACAAGTGTCTTTTAAAATAATCAGAAATTTAAAGTGTAATTCCTTAGGTACAAGGAATCGTGAAGTACAATGTCTACCGAAATGAAACGAGCTGCAGATGAGGAATTGAAGAAACTTCGTTTTTGTCACATCTGCGGAAATCTAGTCAAACTGAAGGTTTACTCATACCAGTATCCGCGAATATATTTTAGTTGCCCTAATTGTGGGGAAATAATCCTGTTCAAAGAGAGGAAAATTATCCCACAAGACAGATACTAATTTCCAATAATACTGCTCTTTTTTGCCTCTTGAGGAACAATTTAATTTAAGAACGCAATAATTAACAACATTCTCGTGTAGAATTCATGGGTTTAGTATTGGCCGGAGATTAATTCATGACAAAAGCAGAATTATTTGATGTTCTAAAGGAACAACTATTTGATAGATTAATCAATTTTGATGCGCAACGAAAAAAACTTTTCTCTGCTGTGAATAGTGTTAAAATTGAAGATATTTGTGATTCTTGGCCTGATTTTGCTAAGAGTTGTGCCTTAGCATTAAACCAAATAGCAACAGCTTCTCGACTTGAACGATACGAGTATCAAGAAACCCTAACTGACAATATTAAATCCCTAAAAAGTAACCCCAAAGCATTAGAGGTTGTTACTCGCTCACGAGATCAATCCATTCTTCTAGAGTTTTTTGCTCGAGTTCTCTCCTTTCTTTACTATGAAACAATTTTAGAAGGAGTCTTCAAAACAAAGAAAGACACTTCTATATTCAATGAATATGCTCAACAAACTCATGAACTCTCAGAGATCATTTTGTTTAGTCTCGGAAAAGAATTACTTATTGATAAAGAATATCTCAAAATGATGTCCTCTATTGGGAAAATTAACTTTGAATCATATTTACATGGTAGTTTGGAATCTATCAAATCAAAGAAAGAAAAACATAAAGAAATAATTCTAGAACGTAAAATCAAAAATCTGCGATACAAAGGCACTTTATACAAGGATAGTTATTCGAAAGTTCTTGAAATTGCCAAAGAGAACTTCTGGTTTGATGATCAGCTACTCAAATTCTTCATTTATACTCGAGCAGAAAGACACTTTACAGAAGCACGAGAAATCTTAACAAAGAATCCACTTGATCCTAGCTTACTATTAACGATTGATTTTGAGATCGCACTTTGTAGGGGACAAGCAAAACTAGCTACAGGCTCATATTACCTTGAGTTAGCAATAAATTCTCTAATGCTTGATAATCATCAACAAGCTTATGACTATTTTATGATTGCAAATAAAGAATTCAATGAAAGCCTAAAAGAAATGAATCAACTACCTGTAGAATCGGTTGTATCCCAAGATCTAGTTGATCAAATAAAAGCAAATATTGAATTCACAGAGGTTTTTACAACACTAGTAGCATTATCATGCTCTATTATCGAAATATCTTCCCAGAAACTTCCTGCAAAGGAATTAAAAGCAAGAATAACTAGTTTAACATCTCTGTCTGAAGCTCCCTTAGCCAATATAGAATTCTATAATCAATCAGAATTTCTAAATACAATTGGATTTGTTCTTGAGAACCTGAAGATACTTGCAGAACATGAGAAATTAACAATAAAACGAATTAAAGATGAAATCAAGAAAGGGTTCCGAAGACTAGGAGTAATCTTCAAAGGGAGAATAGATAATATCAGTAGAGCTTTTCTTCAACTACCTTGGGAAGATGATCAAAAGGATTTTGAGATAAAGATTGCTTTTTGTGAATCTGAAACCGTAAAACTACAAGATATATTAATTTCAATTCTTCTTATGCCATCATTTGTTAAAGATAGGAAAATTCTGATTTCCAAAAGCAAGGCATTACTACATATTGTAAATAGTGAAGCTCATAGGCTTAAGGGATTTAAGGAAAAGAATTCCACAAAAGCGCTTTGCTTACTAGTTAAAAGTTTCATTGGGGCAAAAGAATCATTTGATAACTTGGAAAAAGGGAATGTGTTAGAAGAATTACACTCTTTTGTAAGTGAGGAATACAGCAAAACGTTCGTGCAAAGCCACTTGAAAGAAGCATCAATACTTCAAACAGGCAATCAATATTTCTTTGCCAGATATTTATTACGTACCCTCCCTGATATTCTAGGAACCATAGATCTCAGTAAAGTACCAGTAGAAATCGCATCCTTAATTATTGAAAACCATGGTGCTATGTTTGATTCAATGATCTCTATTTGGGAAAGATTAACCTCTCATTATGCAGCATTAATTAAACACAAAGAAAAACATCCATCAGCTTCTGAAGACATAATAAATTGGCAATATATAGAAAAGAAATTTTACCATACAAAAGGAGCAATGCTTTTCTATAAATCCTGCCAAGCAATAGTTCAAGCCCAGGAATTCGCAAATATAAAAGAAAGAGCTAAAGCTGAAAAACTGTTTAGGGAAGCTGAAAAGCATTCAAAGAAATCTGCAGAGATTTTCAATGCAGTTATTGACACCTTGAAGGGTGAAGTTCAACAGCTAACAAAGGATTTATACAATTTCTCTGCCTTCTGCAAGACACAAAGCGTGAAAGTATCTCAAGGGAAAAAGGTTGATGAATTACCAATTAAGGACTTTGTTGTTCTCATAGGAATTATCTCTGCTTCATTATAACCAGTCTTCTCTAAGTAACTCCGTTGTAGTAGGATCAAATCCATGGACAATATCTAGAATTAATTCTAAAGCATCTGCACTAACATCCATTTTAACTAAATCAATAGCTTTAGCACCTATCTCTGGTTCCTTACTTAATTCAATAATCATTTTAGCGAATTCTACTAACATTGCAATTTTTAATCTTGCAGCATAAGCCATTCCTTTTGGTTCAAGCGTTATAAGATCGTCTAAGAACTCCCGTCCATAATTAGATGACTTACTATTCAAAATTTTATTTGTATCTAAATTAGCGATAACTGCACCTTTATACTCCTCAGCTTTCTTTGGTGTGGTACCAATAATTTTCATATCCGTATCTATTTTTGTAGTCCACTCAATGGATTGTGGATACTTTGTCGGTGAGAATAATTCTAAAGTTTGAACAATACGTTTAACGAAAGTCATATTTGTGCTAGCAATAACAACAACCCTGCCCGCGAGAACTGCATGAATAATCCTGTCAGCATCTCGAATTTGTTTAACGAGAAATTTGATATCCGCAACTTTTTCAGGGGACCATCTTTCCACTTCTCTTTCTGCGACAAAAGGTGAAACAGTAGTTTGCCTAACAGCAAGATTACGATCAAGAACAATAGTCATCACCATTTCTTTATCTTCTTTACAATGATGAATTGTAGATACTTGATACAAACCCCCAATGTGCGGTAGCATTTCTTTGGTTGGAATTTGAAAGACATCTACTTTTTTACAAATATTACATATGGTTCTAACATCAATAATTGAAGAAGCATCTTTCTCTTTCTTACTTTTACTCAAAATTTTAGCAACTCCAAACGAAATCATAGTTCAATGGTATCACGCGATAACTATTTTCATAGCTTAATAAAAAACTACCCAATGTGGAAAAACAACAAGAATGTTTTGTACAGAAATTACAGAAACATGAATCTTTTTAAACTCGATTGCAAAAATATTAGTAAGGAAAGAAACTATAGTCTATAATTAAATACAGAGAACTGATCACGAGGTCAGGAAATGATAAACGTAAAAGCCTTTGACAATGTCTTAAGTAAAATAATTAAAGCAGAAGCTGGCATCAGAAAAGTTATCCTAGTCGATAGGACAGGATTGACAATTGCTCATGTTTCAAAATTCTCGTACTTTCCAATAGACGTAGATGGAGTAGGAGCTATTGCCAGTGCAGTTTTCGTAGCAAGTGAAGAACAAGGAGTTAACCTAGATCTTGGGGATCTTGATATTGTCTCATCTGAATTTAGTAAAGGCAAAATTTTCGCTGCGAGTTGTGGGAAAGGGATTCTTTGTGTTATAACTGATAACGATGTAAATATCGGATTAGTTAGACTCGTCTTAAAGCGAGAGGCTTCTGAGATAGAAAAACTTCTGAATGAATTCTTATCTGAGAAAATACAATTCCCAACATCAGCTGCTGAAGAAGCAGCCAGTGCTGCAGACGAATCAATGGAAGACAATTTAGAAGAAGCCCTTAAAGAATTAGAGAAATTCTAAAACGTATACAAATTATCTTTTTTCTTTTTAAAAAAGAAGAGAACTGTGAAGCTTATGAAAATTCAAGCTTCAAATTATTCTATTTTTGTTTGTCTTTTAACACAATGAGAATATACTCATTTTCAGGAGCAACCAAAATTTCGCCTTTTGTTGTATCGATAGTGAAGAAATTCAAATCACCCTCATTCAACTGCTCGACAGCTTGAGTTGCTTTTCCTACTAATGAAGAAACAAGTGCGGCTACAGATTCTGTTTTATCTGTTTCAATATCACTGGATATTGGTAACCCTTCTTTTGTGGTAATAATTACTCCTCTAACGCCTTCGAATCCAGCGAGTTTCTTAAGGGTAGATTGAAATTGCTTTTGCGAAATCATATGATAATCTCCTATAATTATGTAAAATAAGTGACAATTTACCTTTAAGACTTTTCATTTTGACAAAAAAAAGCTATTTTTACAGAAAAAATGTTTTCTATATTTCTTCTTCGGACCAATAATTTCCTTTCTGTCTTTGCTTCAATTCAGCTTGTTTTGATTTATTCCAGCTTTCAATAACAGAAAAGTACCCAACGATTCGACTCATGCCAAAAACATACTCACTCCCACAATGTGGACAATTAGGTTCTATTCCTAGATCTTTGAGTGTAACATTCTCTTTGAATTGAGGTTTTTCTTCTTTTTTGGTTGATTCCGGAGTCATGAATATTTCACAGCATTTCCTAATATATCCTTATCCATAAAAGTATTAAAAGTGCTTCATATGTACTATTAAAAACACTAATATTTCTTCATACCGATTTATTTTATAAGAAAAACTTGGATGGAAAAAGGTTTGAAAGTCTATTCCTTAGTCGGCAAAAAACTCGTAGAATGCGAACCAGATGAATTAAAAGATAAACCTGTTGGAATGATCGTAGATGAAAAGGAAGAAATGATTCGCTTGATCATAACTCCTGAAGCAAGAAAAAAGCAACGAGAAATGCTCATGGAGTCTACAGCTGATTATAATATGAATGAATATGCTGGAACATACTTAGTATCTCATTTAGAAAATCCTGAGATTGTAAATAATTTCTTGGATGAAATTAAGAAAGGAGAAGACAAAGAACCAGAACCAGTGAAAAAGAAGTCTAAGAGGGGTAAAAAGAAAAAAGGTAAGGGCGAAGTTGTAGAAGTTGAGACTTCGATCATGCAACGCTGGGATCCTGAAGCAGTAAAAAAAGTTGTTAGCTTTTTAGATGGAAAATTACATGCAACATTGGTGGAGATTCAAGAAGTAATTGGTTTGACAGAGGGTGAATCGTATTATTTAACTCAAGATTTAATCTATATTGGAACTCTGCCAGGTCGATGGGTTGGGTATGATGATGGGCAATGGATCTATCAAATAATTTCTGATCAACCATTAAGCAAACAAAAACCACAGAAAACAACGACAAAAAAGAAGAAACCAAAAACCAGTGCTGCAAAAACAAAATCAACAACCACAAAACCCAAAAAGAAATCAACCACTAAGAAGTCCACTAAAAAATAGTAATGAATTTCTTTTTTATCCTGTGATTCCATAGAGAACAAAAGCAATAACATATGTAAAGTAGAATGTGAATAAGACGATTAAACTCGATCTATTCATTGTTAATTCTTCGGTTTGACTAACGGCAGTAGTCATTAATGGCAAGATCCAAACTTGGCTTAGAATACTAATTATTTGGCCATCAAAGAAAAGAAAGGTGGCTGTTACTTTTGTCTGCAACCAAATAAAGAATAATACGAGTAAACTAGGGATTAAAACAAAAGGAATAACAGAGAAGAGCTTAAATGGATTGAATTTTCGTTTGTAGAGAATTGCTTTGAATCCTACAGTAATTAATGATAGAAAAATCCACAAACCAAAAACACCAATTAGTGAATAATACCAATCCATCACTTCCAAAGGATAAAATCCAACTAAGACAATTTGGCTATCGATGGAGAAATATAGCATCGCTCCAATAATGATTAATCCTTCAAACAATGTTCTCGTGGTTTCAGAAGCCAGATATCGAAAGATTCTTCTCGGAAGAAATAGGGAAATAACTCCACTGAGGATTTTCTTGAAAAAGGAGGAATCCACTTCTTCACTTTCCAAAGTAAGCTTGACATCGGAGGAAGCAATGAAATCTCTATTTAAAATCAATAAATTATAAGCAACTTTCCCTAAATCAGTCAAGTAGTATTTTTTATTCTCATCTTGATCCCATAATTCCTTCATAGAATTTAGTTGGTGATAAAGCGAACCAACCTTTACGTCAAATTTCTTTTTTAAATCCAAAAAACCGACTTTTTCATTGGCTTGTATGAAACTAAGAATATCTCTTCTTATTTGACTGCTAAGAGCTGTGTAAACGATTTCTTCTTCAATTGAATCTATTGTTTCATCATAGACTTTAGGGGATGAAACTGTTGAAGATTTTTCTTTACCAGCCATTCGTCATACCATCTGCAAGAGATTGTAATGGGATTTAGCTGCCCCATTCATCTTTTTTCTCTTCAACAATAGAAGAACTCTCATAATATTGTTCGTCTGTCTGAACTTGTTCTTGTGGATAGGTTTCCTGTTGATATGTCTCTTGTTGTGGAGTTAACGGAGTTTCTAAAACAGGTTGGGTTACTGCAACTTCAGAAGGAAACACCGCAAGTTGCTCTGGTTGTTTTGCTAGTGGGAATAATCTGCGGTTATCAATAATGCTTCCTCCACCAATTCCACAAAGCATTGCTATAGTTATGTATGTAACTGCCATTAGAACTATATTAAAAATTGTATTTAGTAATTCACCTTGAAGGCTGCTATCAATTAACAAATAGGAGTAGACACCGATGATTGGTAAAACAGTAATAGTAGTAGCAATCAAATCATATTTGTTTTTACCTGCAATGAGACCTCCTAGAAACAACCCAGGAATAAGTCCCAAAAACACTAGAAAAATGGCATCAAAAAGAATATTCCATAAAAGCAGAAAAACACCTGCTGTTATTGCTAAGGAAACAAATGTGGCGAAAATCGTTGATCCAACACCTCTGTTGTAGACTTTTGGTTTGAGGATTTGATCAATTTCATCTTCAAATCCTTTGAATATGTTCAAGTCAACAAAACCAAGATCATGCAAATGTGCGGCATATTTTTCTTGGAATAAATCAGAAACTTTTACCATTAACCGTTCAACAAGGGCAGCATTATCTCTCTTGTCTGCAAGCGCAGCTACTAAGAGCTTTTGGGAAGAACCATAAATGAATTGATTATCTTCACCACCAATTTGTTGAACACCACCAATACCGCTTTCAGATGAAAAAGCATCAAAAGCAATAAGTAGTCCAGAAATTAGTTGATCATCAATTTCAAGGTCAATATATTTGTGACTGAAAATACATTGACCAGTATCAGTAATAATCCATATAGCTTGGATCAATTCAATACCTCCGAGATAGAATATCCTCAAATATTGCGTAGCTTCACAATAATAAGATAATAATCAATTCGGGGGAATAACATTAAAAATCATTCCAAATGGAAAAATTCAATCTGAAACCTAAGTATCTGTTCAGTATTGTATTAGTGAAAAGATAAAACAAGCAAAGATTAGAATTATATAATCAATCCTCCTATGTAATTACCTACATAGTAAGTGTTTTTAGTCGAAAGAAATAAAAATGAACACTGAAAGACAAAAACCACTCAAAAAAACTAAGGTTTAAATAACTTTTAGAGAAAGCACAACAGAACAAGAACCTCCTCAAGTGATCAATGATGCAAAAAATATTACTAATCGGTTTGGATGGAGTCGGGAAAACCGCTCTCTATCAAAAATTCTTCTTGAAAAAAGATCCTGTACAACTCCAAAAAATACAGCCAACAAGAGGGATTGCCAAATATAAACATGATTTTCTTAGAACCGATTATACAATCATTGATGCAGGAGGCGGAAAAGAATTCCGACAAGGATATATTGGAAATGCTGAATTAATTAAAGATTTAAGTGCCATAGTTTTTGTGGTTGATGTTCAAAATACACAGAAATATCAAGAAACAGCAAATTTCTTCAATGTGTGGTTGAAAAGCGTTGCAAATTCCATTAAGGGAGTTAAAGGATATTTACTGTATAATAAAGTAGATCCCGGAAAAGAAGGGCAAGTGAAGCAAGGGTTAGCACATATTGTACAATTACTCGGACCAATAGAAAGCATGTTCCCAGGGGAGATGGTTAAAACACTAACAAGTATTTATTCTGATTCAACAAATCAAATCTTTCAAAGAATGCTCCTAGATTTGATGCCGAAAAGGATGTCAGTACCGGTCGAACCAAGAAGAATAGAATCTACTCCGACAACACCTGTAACTCCAGCTGTTACACCACCTGTTGTTAAAGAATCACATTTGACACAATCAGTAAGAGTTGAAAAAAGCACCACAAAAGTTTCACCACCTATACTCCCACCACCGGTGAAAGAAAAAATTGCCACTACTCCAGTACCCCCACCAAAATTAACTGACCCAACAAAAACAAGTGAAACCGCAATAAAACCACCTGCGATAGATATATC
>JAHLVZ010000165.1 GCA_019058165.1 Candidatus Heimdallarchaeota archaeon | reverse complement strand
TCACTCATAGAATAAAATATAAAATTGGCGAAAAAGAATTCGAAATTGAAGGAGATCAAGAATTCGTGGAAAAATGGTTTGAACAACTAAAGAAAGACCTTATGAAAGCCAAACCTGTCTTCTAATTTTTTCTGATGTGCGCATGTTAGGGTCTCTGATGAGTACTTTTCCCTCATCAGAGATTCTAACTATTTGAGTAGTTCTTTGCTGCCGTTCAGGATTTAGCTTTTCTTAAAGATAAATTTCAAAGACATGGATTAGGGATTATGCTTTGAATCAAATTTTTAATCTCAGTAAAACGGAATTTACTGCTTATTTGGAGTGTCCACTAAAATTTTACTTGATGAAACAACAGAACCAGTTTACTAAGGAAGGACCTCGAGGATTGCGTTCCTATCTTCACTATCCCTTTGCAGCTAGCAAGGGTATTTATTGGCATTACAATTTAAACAAGTTCTTACAAGAACATAAACAGGATTTTCTTAATGGTGCTCCTCCACCACCAATTACTATCTCTAAACCAATCTTTAAGCTCTTCTGGGAACATGAAGAGCACCGATTAGCAGTTGATCCAAGTAATTGGTATCCCATAGCCTTAGAGTTGTATTGTTCCTCTCAAACTGCTCGAGGTATTATTGATCGTGTTGAATCTATTGATGACCAATCCTGTCGTGTTGTTGAGTACAAATCTAATCCTTCAAAGAGTGGTTTTCTTACTGAGGAGTTACTCTTTTATTCTTTCTTAGCTACAGTCTCCAAAGATTTTAATGAAAAAATCAAACGCACAGTCACTCAAGCTGGTTGTTATTTCTATTCTACCGGTGATTGGACTTGCCGAGAAATTTCTCGGGATGATCTTCTCTCCTTTCGTGATTATCTTGCTGAAGTTCGGAAAGAGATGCTTACTGGCAACTGGGCTCCACGTCATAATTGTTCCTTGTTAAAACAAGATTGTTCGTATGCTGTTGTTTGCACCAAAATACCTGAAAAACTGCTCAAAGAGTTATGATTGAGTTATTTAACCTCATCACTTGTCAATCCTATAGTAAGTAGGATATTCTCTTCTATTTCTTTAGCAATAAATTCACTTACTTCTTCTTCCGTAGATGCGTAGCTTAACTCAGTATATGTGTCATATATACCTTCGAGAAAAACAAGTAATTCTTCCTCTGTGCATTTTCGTAAGACTCTTTTCTGTCTCTTGCCTATTTTTTCTTCCCTTTCTTTTCTTTTGGGTGCTCCTTTCCTCTCCTCTATCAATTCATGTAAGATTCTATCAAGATCATATTCTTCCCATTGGTATCTTAAGCTCTCCCTCACTCGTTTTACAAATGGATTATCAACATTCAAGGAGTACTTCCGGCGCTCGAATTGCAGGAGTTCTTCTTCTGCCATTCTCTGTAGTCTTTTCGATAGTTGACTCTTTTCCCAAGGCAAGAACTCTAGGAAATCCCTTCTTCCGAAAACATCGACCTTTCCTGTCTCCGTAAATCGCTCGAGTAAATATTTTACAATCCTATAATTTGTTATTAGTTCTCTTTCCCCTAATTCTCTGATTCCTTCATAGACACTTGTTGTTAGTTCATTGCTTTCTTCTAGTTCTCTTTCTAGAACTTCTAATACTTCGTTTATTCCTCTTTTTTTGGCACTCTGCTTATACTCCTTTTTATCAGTCATTGCTTCCACCAAATCCATCAGTCATAATTTGAAATCAAATCTCTCATCAGAAAACTCTAATTGATATCTAAACGGTTTGAAATAGCTTTTTGCTTGTTCCAGAATTTCCTTTAATGCTCCCCCAATTTTCTTCTTTTGTTCTGCTGACAATTCTTCCCATCGATTCTCTACAGCAATTAACCATGGTGCGTATTTGATATTGTTTATTTTCACTGTCGAATCATCCAGCCAAATCACATCTTCGAACAATCTCCCCAAACTCACCACTTGGTATTCTATGGCTTCTTCAAATGATACTTTCTTTTCCTCTCCCAATATTTCTGTCATTACTTTCTTACTCAGTAGTTTCTCATTTTCTCTTTTCATCTGTTTATCCCCTTTCTTGTCAACCTCTAAGTAGAAAACCTCTATTCTTTTCCTCATCCTTGCTGATTTAACCATTTCCGGGGTTATTGTTCCATCAGCAACTGCTCGTATAGTTGTTGGAAAAGTTGCTTGTTTCAATCCTTCGCTGTTGTCTAACAAAAAACCATAGATGCCTTTCGATGTCTTCTTATGACAAATCCCTTCCAATCCATTCCAGGGAAATTTGTGCTTGTTACACTTCTCGATGAAGACATTAGTTATTTTCCTGAAAGCATCATTAAAGATGGTATTTCCACTTGAGTAACTATGTGCTAATCCATATGGTTTTATCCTATCATCATCAAGATGTCTTGCACTAGCTCTATTTGGCATCCAGAAGCCATATTTTTCCATTATTGGTTTAATTACTTCCCAGATGATTTTTGCTGCTCTCCCATCTAATTGATTCCATTGGTCTGTTGTTAATTTTACTCCCATTTTTTCCATTTGTTGTAATTCTATGAGAATTTCCATTAATTTTTCTTGTTTGCTCATGAAAACTCTTTTTGGGATAAATTCTGCTAGTTCCTCTATGACATTTATTTTACTCCATAAAAGCTCAATGCTGTAGGGATAATTCATTACACCAAACTCTTTGAGTAAAGCAACTGTTCCTTTCTGTTGTATTGTTGGTTCGACACTAGGTGTTGGTTCATCTGCTAGTAAAACATCTATATCTGGAAATTCTTTGTTTAATCGTTTTTGTAGAATTTCTTGGTGTTCTTTTTTTCTTACCACTAAATAATCGAGCTGATTATAAAACGCGAAAATATTATAGCTCGTGAAAGTATCTATATTATCATGCAAGTCTTCAATTTCTTCGAAATCCATCAAAGATATTCCATATTTGTGACTCGAATGATTTGACTCGGGTATATCTCCTCTAGTATAAAGTGAGTATCTTTCTGCATACTCATTGAATTTTTCTTTCGATACTAATACCGCATAATTATTTGTTGATTTTTTTTGCACTAATTTGTAATAAGAACCACAATACCCACACGTTTTAATTGAGCTACCAATTAATGGTAAAACACCCCACCCTAATTCTGGAAACGGTCTCTCACAAACAAAACAAACGAATGCCGGTAACGGAACTAAAGGTGAAAAGAAATGTTTCTTTCGTTTTTCTTTATGCCACCATGTATCTTGATCGCAGATTTGTTCTGCAAAGTCTTGCAATGTTGGGAATGTCAGTAAAGCCCTCTTAATTCGAGCGATCTCCCATTTACAAGCTGTTAGACTGCTCAAGATTTTGTGCTTTAATCGCTTCTTATCAACTTTGTAATCATTTTTAGCTAATTCCCGAAAAAAAGTGCAACTATGAGTAAATCTGTTCCAGTTTTCACACTTACCGCAGGTTCTAAACATATACTCTGGCCAAGTCATTTCATATGGAATGTGAAACTGTTTTTTTCGCTTAAACCACATAAAAACTCTCGTTCTTATTTTCTTACTAGCTCTTAGTCTTTTCAGTATATCATGTGTAGTACTACTTGGCATACTAAAAGCAATAGCAATCTCTGTTGTTGTGGCGGGAAAATTAGTATTAACTCGAGACAAATCAATATCAGAAATACTACCATTTCTATCAGCAATTTCTAGTGGTAAAGCAAGTAATGTTTGTTGTTTGATGAACTGCAAAATAGCTGTTACAAGGTGGGATTGATGTTTATTTATTGGAAAAGCGTTCTCATCACCTGTTACCATTGCTTTCCCCTTTTTCAAATGATGCCAAGTTTCTTAGAAGTGTTAGTGTCCTGTAGTTGCACAGGTACTTTTAACAAAGATAAAGTAATTTCGTGTTTATATTCACCAATTCCTTGTAATTTTAATAGAATTAGATAACAATAATCCTCTAAATCAAGAGGTACTTTCTTTTTTCTCTCAGCTTCTTTCAGTTTAGATATTATCTCTTTTGCAAGCAATTCAGAAATTTCTTTTTTATGTTTTAATAGAACTAATGCTTGTTCTTCCCAGAAACGATATTCTTGTGGCGACTGTTTTGTTTCTTTTGGTTGGTCAAATGCTGTTAACTTTCTAAAGCGGTTTTCCAAGTATAGTTTCTGTGCAGTTCTTCTGCTTAATGTTGTTATCAATGATATTATTTCAAACCTGTCTATATTCAAACTTACATTCATCTGTTCTCTAATTCTTTTTGTTTCTAAAAAATCTTTTTTTCTCAATTTTTTTAGCGAATAGCAGATCGAATTGTAATGCTTAGCGAGCTCCTTAGCTAATATTCTTTGTTTGTTCAGTTTATAGCTCCTACCTTTCAAAATTGTCTTGTACAATAAATAAAGTAAAAGTGTCTGTTTTGCTTTAGCCATTTTCTCTATTGAAAGGTGTTTTTTCCTACTAAGGTCCTTAGCAAGTTTTTCTTGTTTTAACATTTTTTTCTCTCATTTTTCCTTTTACTCCACATTTCCTTATTCCGTTCGACAAAAATCTCATTTCTTAACTGGAAGTTTTTCTATATAAATAACTAAATAAAAAATAAAAAGGAATTCTTCTCAATAGGTATGATGCTAATCCATCGTATTTTTTGATTATTGGTATTAACCAGTTGTTCTGTCTTTTTTTTCCATTTTCATGATGTTTCTTACAAGCTTCCCAAATGAATTTGTTTCTAATTTCCACTTCATGATAGATCTTACTATCATGCTTTTCTGTATGAACTAAATCGTGTAGAAGTAAAGTTTTGATTGCTGTTTTCAGTGGTTTTGGATGGTGTCCTAATCCTTTCCTAATTGTCAGTTTTTTCTCTCGTGGAACCCTTCTTATTGGAGTATTTTCTTGTTGTTTTATCAATTGTATTTTTCCCATCCCATTCTTTTGGTGTTTCCCTAACCCTTTGAGACTGAGGAACCACTATAGTCGCTTTTCTGTTTGCTGGTTGTTTCCAGGAAAGTCTACTACTAAGAATCCTTGGTAACAGTTCTTGATGGTTGAGTGAAGAATTTTCTTAGGATAATTTCTGCAATAATTTAATAAATACAAAGCATTTATCGTAAATGTTAGAGGTTTGATAATAAAAAACTTTGAGTATTCTAACTAAGGCTATTGAATATAACAATAGTGGTGATCCTATAACTATGAGTTATTTTATTAAAAAAAGAAATTATTTTATTAGCTGCTTGTTGTTGAGTTTATTTTTTACTTCTCTTGTCTTTTCTGTCGGTATCAATTCTTCATCTGCAGAAATACAAGAACAACAATCACAATTCTTATTGCCTGCGGGAGAGCCTCAATTTATTCTCGAAGAAATTGGGCGATATGATGATAATGTAAATCCAAGAAATGTATTTGTTAAAGATAATTACGTTTTCCTTGCCTATGGAGCTTGTGGGATGAAAATTATTGATATTACCTTCAAATCAAGCCCAAATGAAATTGGGCACTATAGAGATAATAGTGGTTCTGCTTTGAGTGTGTTTGTTTCTGGTGACTATGCCTATGTGGCAGAATTTGATGATGGGTTAGAAGTCATTGATGTCAGTGACCCTACTACCCCCGTTGAGGTTGGCCAAGTATATGATGGTAGTGGGTATGCTTTTGATGTTTTTGTCTCTGGTGACTATGCCTATGTGGCAGAGTTTGCTGAAGAGTTTGCTGATGGGTTAGAGATCATCGATGTCAGTGACCCTACTGCTCCTGTAGAGGTTAGCCAAATAGATGATGGTGGCTCTGCTAATGGTGTGTTTGTCTCTGCTTCCTATGCCTTTGTTGCTGACAACTATGGTCTTACCATTTTTAAAGCGGGTTATGATGCCGATGGAGATAATCTAACAGATTACGAAGAATTGAATGAATATGGCACCGATCCGAATGATGATGACAC
>JAHLVZ010000164.1 GCA_019058165.1 Candidatus Heimdallarchaeota archaeon | reverse complement strand
GGTTTAAGTATGTCTTTTATTTGGCCAATAAATCCTATTATGCAAGTAAATGTATTAAACATGGAGTTTTATCAAATCGCTATAATTTCGTCAGTTTTTCTAATTATCATGAGTTTGACGCAATTTCTCACTGGAAAGCTTGGTGATCTCTTTGGACGAAAGCCCATTTTTATTATTGGTGCGTTTATTCTAGTGTTCTATCCAGCAAGTAATTTACCAGGCCTTTATTCTGGTGATTGGAGATGGCTATTACTTTCGAATAGCTTAGCTGGACTTGGCACTGGAACGTTCTTTGTTGCTTTGAATGCATTAACTTTGGATCTAGCTTCTAACGAACTGATGGGTACATTTTCTGGTGTACGAGAAATGTTCTGGGGTATTGCTACGTTTGTTGGCTCTCTCACATCAGGTTTTATTGTAGATTTTCTTGAAGTAAAATATGGTCTTTTAGTTACAACAATTGCAATGTGTATTGGGGTGTCAATTTTTAGATTGCTTACTGCTACTGGCTTTCTTTTTGTAGCTGAAAGCTTACCTAAAGATGTTCGTGAAAATAGATTAAATAATTTAAATCATAAAATAAGAAAATAGAGATTCTATTATTTTCACTTTGATTGTGTTTGACTGTCTTCAGGAGTATAATGGACAGGATGAGCCGAAACTTCTTCCTCTACTTTCTTCAGTTTTAGAGCTTCGCGAGCTTCCTTTGGAAGGCTTTCATCTATGAAGAAATAACCTATGGATGCGATAAATCTAAGAATTGCTATTGCTGAGAACATAACTATCACCATATATCTAATTTTATCCTCTTCTTCAGCAAATGGTGCATTGTTTGTAATTGCAGTTGCTATAAAACCGGAAGATAAAGAACCTATAAACGTTAAAATCCCCCAACCGACTTGTTGAAGACCACTATATGCACCCATTTGCTCTTCAGGAGCAATATCTAAAACATAGGCATTCATTGAGACAGTTATAAAACCCATTGCTGATCCTCCGATAATATTTGATAAAAGTAGCATTTGCCAATTACCCATGAATACTGCACCAATCATTACTAAAGGTATAACAAACATAGCAGCGCGACCATATATAATGAAAGGTTTTCGTCCAAATCTATCGCTTAGTTTACCTCCGAAAAAAAGACCCAAGCTAAAAAAGACTGAAAACACCGCATTAACTATGGCTATTTGTGGAAAATTCATTTTAAGAACAGAGACTTGTGCTATTGGAAAAATTGGCCACATAGTAGACATGATTAATCCGAATAAGGAATTGATTATAAAGAATTTAGTAAAACGTTTATCCCTTAAAGCAAGAAGCATTTTTGGTTGGCTCTTTTGGATTCCTTGTTTCTTTGTTTCTCTGAGAAGTAAAGCACCGATAAAGCATAAAACGAAATTAAATGCTGCAACACCAAATGCTATACCATATTGTAATCGTGGCTCAATTTCCGGCACAAAGATAATGAGATCGCGGAATTGTAGATGTACATTAAATCCTCCGTATTCTTCAATTATGTAAAACACTCCAGCAAGTACAAGCATTAAGCTTACAGAAACAGCTGTTCCCATCGCAGATAAGCGACCCATGAAACTAGCTCGTTTTTCGATTTTTGTAACATCACCTAAAGTGGCATTCCATACTGGTACAATAATACTAAGAGCAGTTGCTTGAATGATTGAAATAATAATTAGCATCATAGGATTATTCAGAAAAATTAGAACGATCATGATTGAGAAACTTAGGAAAAAACCAAGCAACAAGAAATATTTTCGACCAAATCTATCACTTAATCTACCTATAGTTCCTTGAAAGAGTGACCCCATTAAATTACGTATGGAAGTTATGAAACCCAAGGCACTGGTTGTAACTCCAACCAAAACAGCGAAAGCTGAAAAGAAATTGAATAAAAACGACTGCCCAGTAGCATTCCCTATAGATATTAAACGGAATAAATTTAATCTCCTTTTCTCTGCTTTTCCTGTTTCATCTGATTTCTTAGCAGAAGGTTTAGATTCCTCATCTAGAATCTCCTCTTCTTCAATTATTTCTCCTTCTTTCACAGAAATCAGTCCTAGAATAAAATCAACCTAATATGATACTTTTTTCTTAAACGTTCAATGAGTTTTAAACATTTGTAAAGAAGTTAAAAACATAAAGCGGAAGAAAAAAATGAGAGAAGAAGCGTTAGAACTTTACTTCTTCGAAGAAATTTTGATGATATCTTACTAATCGACTCTTGCCTTGACCATAGACTTCGTGTTTCAATTCACTCACTATTTTTATTTCATCGAACACGAATAATCCGTTGTCATATCCTCTTTGGAATAAATCAAATCCATGTAAGGATTCAAAGAGTTCTTTCTTGAATTCTTCTTCATTATTCGTGAATTCGGGTTCTACTGTTAAGGTTATTTTTGGTTTGTATTTCTCTCGAGAGACAAAGACTTCCCAGAGTTTCACTTTACCTTTCTTGAATTCCTTTCTCAATAATTGGTCGAAAATTATTGCAGAGAGTCTTATAATTCCTAAATTGATCACACTATCAGTTCTACCTATGATTTTTAGTCTTACACTGTCTTCTCCACATGCACAATCATCAGTAGCTATCACTTTTACTGCATCTCTAACACGATACCTGATCATTGGCATAGCTTCTTTGAAGTCTGTTAAAACTAGTTCTCCTGTGAGACCTTTTTCTGCTTCTGTTATTAAGATTGCATCTGGGTGATATTCAGGATCGTTTTCTTCTTTTTCTAACTCTTTATCTGGAATAATTTCAACTATAGCATGTGAACTTGGGAAGTGCATACCATTGTGTTCTTTACATTCATACCCTCCACCGAATCCTTCTGTAAAGGCATATATGTCAAATGCTTCAAGACCCCATTTATCCTCTATTGCTTTTCTGAAAGGATCAAGTGATTCCCCGCCAAAAAAGCCATATTTCATATCTTTGAAGATATTTTTCGGATAGATTTTTTTGAGTTTAGTAGCAAAGGCAGCTACTCTTAATTTCATACTTTTTTCCATTTCTGCTCTTGCTTTCAGGATTATTGGAGTATTGATGGCCACTTCATCAGCCATTCTTAGTGTAATGGATGGAGTTCCTACAATTGCTGTAGGAGGTCGTTTTAGTAATAATCCAAATCCATCTTGAACATATTCCGGGGAAAAAGCAAGAATTTCAACAGGAGTTCCTAGATTTCCGGTGTTTTCTAGTAGCTTAAAAGGCATGGTTCCTGAAATGAATGGTGGTGGTAATACTATAGTTAAAACACGATCTGTTGGTGAAAGAGTATTCATAAGTATATGTGCAGTCGCCACACCTGCTAATTTATAATCACCATATGTCCAAGGTATCCACTTCTTATTCCCCATAGAACCTGAAGTTGTATACCAAAAACCAACTGTTTCCGTTAGAATTAAATCTTCTACAGAATGATTCTCCCAAGCTATTCTTAGATCATTAGCACTTGTGAATGGAACTTCTTTCAGTCCTTTATATCCCTTTAATTCTTTCACATCTATGTTTCGTTTTTTCCATCGCTCATGATACAGTGCTGATTTGTATGCTCTCAGCAAAAGTTGTGAGCCATCTAGACGTTTTTCGTGTTTTTGGTATAATTTTTGGAATTCTGACATATCTTTCAATATCCTTAAATTGTTTTACTGCCCATTAAGCAATATTATTATTTGTAATCCTAACAAATTCTAATGACAGCAATTATTCATTATTGTTACGGTTGATATCATATGGCATTCGACAATTTACTTTCATTCATCATTAAGAATCGACTAGAAAAAATGCGTAAATTATTGTTAGAAAGTGATCTAATTTCTATTCAGAAACAAATTGAAAAATATGATTATAAGAAATTACAGTTGGTAAAGAAATACCATCTTATAAACGGATTAAATCATGTTGTCAAAAATTCACCGTATTATAAAGATAAAATGCCACCTCAAATTAAAGATCTTAAATTTGATAATGCTTTAGCTATTATTCCCAAATTACCTTTTACTACCTCTGCTGAGGTTTCAAAAGACTCGGAACAATTTCTAGCAATTCCAAAAGAAGATGTTGTTAATATTCATTTTACCTATGGGACAACTGGCGGCAAAAAAACAATTTACAATTCTAAAAAAGATATGGAACAAATAAATAATAGTTATACTTTAGGATTTCTCAACTGTGGAATTGAGAAGACAGATATTGCTCAACTAGTTTATTCTTTCGGTGTTTGGGGATTAGCAGAAAATATTCAAAGGGTATTATTAAATCTAGGAATTATTACTTTATCCACAGGAAATTATGTTAATTTTCAAGAACAACAACAATTTATCGAGAAATTTGGAACCACAGTTATTTTTGGTACCCCATCCTATGTTTACAATCTCGCAAGTGAGTGTGACCTGCCACAAAAGAGCAAGGATAAAATGAAAGCAATTCTTGTAGGTGGAGAAGGATTACCAGAACACCGCAGAACAATAATTGAAGAGCGTCTTGGTGGAGAAGTCTACATTAATTATGGGCTCAATGAAGTTGGTGGTGGAATTGGTTCCGAATGTAAGATTCACAAAGGATATCATGTCTTTCCTTCTGTACATGTCGAAATCGTCAATCCAAAAACACGTGAACCTGTCGATATTGAAGAATATGGCGAACTAGTTGTTACAACACTTAATAGAGAAGCTATGCCTTTAATTCGTTATCGTACTGGTGATATGACTCGACTGATTGATGGTGATTGTGATTGCGGATTGAAATTACCTAGGATTGATTACCTAAAAGGCAGAGCTGATGATAAAGTGGTAATTGGTGCTGCTGAAAAATATTATCCAATTAATTTTGATTTATTATTTGATCCCATGCCTGAAATCAAAGATTATTGGATTGAAATTAGCACAAGAAATGAAAAAGATGCTTTACTGGTTCATGTGTTAGCAGATAAACCATCCAAGAAATTAGAACAGAAAATTATAGAGAAATTTTATACAATGGATTCAATTAAAATTGATATAGAGACCACTAAAACATTGAATGTTCCTGAAGTAGTTTTCATAGACAAATTACCGAAGGGAGGAAAACGAAGAAGGCTTGTAGATAAGAGAAAGTTTCTGAAATAAGATAAAGGACGATTGAAATGAAGAAAAGATCGAAAATTATTCTCGTTATATTCCTTGTATTAGTTACTTTAACAGGAATTATTGTTCCTCTGATTCCTTTTATGTTGTTTACTCCTGCTTATGGTACACCTTCTTTTGAATTTCCAATGGTTGAACCACTCAATGTTACTAGTTTGTCTGCCTATAACACTCCAGATTGGGGAGAACCGGGAATATTTCACAATGGTATTGATTTAGTAATTAGTGGTCCAACTCAACTCATCTCACCATGCTATGGAGTAGTAAACAAAATTTGGTATAATATTAATCCGTATTCTGAGGGCGAAGTAGCAATGATTCATGTATCCATAATGGTTAATTATGGTTGGTCTCTAAAACTAGTTTTTGAACCATGGGCAAATACAACGGAGATTCGAGAACAACAATTAGCAGCAATAGTAGTTAAAGTTGGAGATAAAGTCAAACCTGGAGATTTAATTGGAACACTACTGTATAATTATGAGTATCCACATCTACACTACATGATAATGCATAATGGAGATGATGTTTGTCCATTTGCTTATTCATCAGCAGAAGCTAAGGTAATCTTCATTGAAATTGCCAGTAGAACTAATAGTACCATTAGTTATTCTTAGTGTTTTTTTGTTATTTTAGTGATAAAGTTATGAATTAGAACAGCTAGTAATTATATTACAAAAATAAACTAGTTATGAGTTGATTCTTTTGTGCGGAAGATTTGCTAGATTCTCACCTGCCCATGTATTTAGGATGTTGTTTCAGTTAAACGAGTTTCTTGAGCTTCCTCCTCAGTACAATATTGCTCCCGGTCAAGACATTTATGCTGTTCGAGGG
>JAHLVZ010000163.1 GCA_019058165.1 Candidatus Heimdallarchaeota archaeon | reverse complement strand
AGACATTTTCCAATGACATTTTTTCAAGAATTTCATCATTTATAATTTTCTCTTGGAACATAATATCGTCAATTTTCTTGTTTAATTATTTACATTGAAAGATATAGAATTAATTAGATTATATTTTTTATTCAAATTAAAGTTTTAATATGATAATAGAATTGATGGGAACTCATTCCTACAATAGAAAACAAATAATCTAGGAACAATTTATTTATACTTCAAAGAATTAACGATCTTTATATTCCTAGTATCTGTATTGATTCAAAAGATAATAAAATAAAAAGTTAAATAAAATTAGTTTAATTATTGGTGATTACAGTATCGATTATTTTTCCGTCTCGCATTTTGAGCATTCTTTCGGCTAGCGCCCCAACAGACGGGTCATGTGTAACCATTAAAATCGTTTGATTTAGTTCTAAATTAAGTTCACGTAATAATTTGACTATTTCCATACCTTTTTTCGTATCAAGTTCACCTGTTGGCTCATCAGCAATTAAGATGGAAGGTTCATTACATAGTGCACGAGCAATCGCAACTCTCTGTTGCTCTCCACCGGATAGTTCTGATGGAAGATGATCCTTCTTGTCACTTAACCCTACTATTTCTAGAAATTTATTTACATTTTTTTCTATATTCTTTTTATCTTTACCCGCAAATAACATTGGAAGTTCTACATTTTCATAAGCTGAAAGAACCGGTACAAGATTATAGAATTGAAAAATAAATCCAATTTCCTTAAGTCTTAAATTTGTACGCTGTTTATCATCCATATGAGCCACATTTGTTCGGTTGATATAAACAGCGCCACTTGTAGGATTATCAAGAGCACCAATCATGTTTAGAAGTGTAGTTTTTCCAGAACCTGATGGACCCATAACAGACACGAATTCACCTTTCCTAACATCAATACTTACACCATTTAATGCTCTAATTTCAATTCCTTCAGTAATGTTATAGAGTTTTGTTAATTCAAACGTTTGGATCATTGCTTCAGAGCTTAATTCATAATCTTTTATATCTTGAATTACTGAACTCTGCCTTTTACTCTTTTTTGATTTTCTCATCTTTTAATCCTCCCATTGATTAGTTGTAGATATCTTCAATTGATTTTCCACCTTTTTTTTCTCCGGTAAATTTTCCATCAGTAAGAGTGATAATCCTGTCTGCTACTTCTGCTATCCTTACATTATGAGTAACCATTAAAATTGACTCACCAGCTTTCTTTAAATCAAGGAAGATTTTCATAATATTTGTAGTCGTTTCCGTATCAAGTTCTCCTGTTGGTTCATCTGCAAGAATGATAAGAGGATCGTTAACTAAAGCCCTTGCTATTGTGACTCTTTGTTGTTCTCCACCCGACATCTGTGTTGGTAGGTGTTCCATTCTTTCTTCAAGTCCAATTCTTGATAGAAGACTTTTAACTTTTTCCTCTCTTAATTTAGGATCGATTTTATCAATTACCATTGGGAGTTCCACATTTTCGAATGCCGTAAGAATTGGAAAAAGATTATAGAATTGAAAAATTAATCCAATCTTTCTCAATCGCATTTTTTTATGCTGTTTATTAGTCATCAGCATTATATCAAGCCCCATTCCTTTACCATCAACATTATATACAATCTTACCTGAATCGGGAAAATCTAAAGCTCCTAAACAGTTGATTAAAGTCGTTTTTCCTGAACCAGATGGACCAACAATAGCAATAAATTCACCTTTTTTAATGGTAAGATTAACTTTATTCAGAGCTGTAATTGTTGTGTTTCCTATAGTGTAAGATTTGGTGAGATCTTGAACCGTAAGAACTATATCTGGATCAATTCTAACTGATTTTGCTGTAGCTTTTCGTTGTTTATTCATCCTTACTTTTTTCTTTTCGATTGACATTATCTTGTCCTCACCGCATCTATAATGTTCAAGTTTGCTGCCCATTTTGCTGGATATCGTGAGCTAAGAATTACTGTGATTAAAACAACTGCCACTAAAAGAACAATTGTTAACCATGGAATAGTCCAAGTGACACTCAGAAATCCTCCTGCAGGCATTGAATCAACCATTAGTGATCCTTGAGCTATACCTGCAAATATTCCAGTAAACACACCTAAAAGTGCTAGTATTAATGTTTCTCCTGATATTGAATGAATTACTCCTTTTTTATTTAATCCGATTGCTCTTAGCATTCCTATTTCTCTTCTACGTGCCATAGTTGTGAGAAGACTATGAAGAGTCAACCCAATCATTGCGATTATTATGGAAAACATAAGTAACCCATTAGTTATGAACGTAATGAGATTAATCATTGTTCGGAATATAGAACTTGCAAAAGACCTTGTGAAAGCGAATATAATAAGATAACCTCTATCTTCTATATAAGCAACGATTTCTTCAAGAACATCTTCATCATGTTCTCCTGGTTCTACCCAGGCAAACCAGTCATAAACATTCGTTCTAATTGCCAGAGTGAAGCTTTTGAGATCGATTATAGACCAATACCCCCCTGCCATGAAATGTAGGTTTTGAAACAATGTATTCTTATAGGTTGATATGTTTTCTGGTTGATCACAGTGAACTAGCACTGAAGTTACCAAATCATTAGAATAATCTGAACCTCTGTAGTTAGAATAAACAATATTTCTTGCATTTTCGTAGTTTATATAAATTGAATTTCCACCTATGTCATATCCTGTTTCGAAACCAGCGTACCAATTGTATCTTTCAGTATTGTACAAAGTAGGAGCTTTAATTATCCCAACGATTTCAAACTTTGGCCAGGTTGTAGCTGTTGTGTTATAAATTGATCTTGCTACCCCAAATTTCAGACTATCAATAGTTAAGTTGTAGTTGCTATTATACGTTGAATTATATCCTACTATTCTTAATTTAATATCATTACTCATTGGATCAACATAGTTATGATTCATATTGAAGTAAAATGTATGATTTGTCTCTATACTATTGTTAATAGAACCTAGTTCATCAAATGAATTTGTATAGAGGTTAAGTGCTTCCAATTCAAGGCTTTCAATTGAAGAATTTACTGAAGTTTCAATTGTAACATTAATTGCTTTATAAAAATTCGGTGTTAATAGACTTGTCGTGATATTAAACGCGAGCCACTCTTGATTACTTTCAAATGATAAGAATACGTCATCAGAGAGAGTCAAATTTGTGGTACTACCAGACATTGAAGTATAATTACTCATATATGGTATAGCCATCGAAATATATGGAAAAGTTCCTGCATTAATAGTATATGGTAGAAACTGCTGTGGAAAAATTGTTATGTTATCCCCAATTACTATTGAAGGATTGAGCATCATGAACAGTTCATCAACAACGCATACATTCTGAGTTGTGTTTAGAAGCTCCTCCATAGTATCCCCCCCCACTATTTGACTTACAAGGCTGTTATTACCGAAAAAGGAGTCAGATTTTAGTTTTCCGCTTGAATTTGTATGAATTCCCGTAATCGAACTCATATAATCTATAGGAATTCCGTTAATAGCTGTTGGGCTATAATAATCCATTCGAGTTGTATAATATTCAAATCCGCTGATACCATTGAGAATTGTCTCAACATCTGAAAAATTAAACCAATTTGGTTGTGCTATATCTAGCATAGGATTACCTGTTTGGGTTAATTGTCGAAAAGCTAAATCAGTGCCACCACCAGGTAGGTTTTTATTTGCTATCTCTTCATAAGATTCCCAAGAAATGAATATGTTATATGTTTTTCCTTCACCTTGAAAACCCATAATATCTACTGTCGAAAAACCTTGAATAGTTCTTACAACTGCTATCACTGTCATATTTACTATCAATGTATCTTCTTGAGCATTAGTAGAATCCTGTTCGAGCATTGCAGTTAAATTTGCAAAAGTTGTCCCAAGTGAAAATTTAACTGTTAAATTTGTACCAACAACGACAGCGTAATCTTTTGCGAAATTTTCATCAATAATGATATTTTTACCACCTGCTATCTCATCCATCATTTCATTCAGAGACATTGACGAAGGGGAAATAATTTGAGTGTTCGTCATATGTTTCTTAATTTTTTCTGTATCTACAATATTTGCTGTAATAGATTCATTAAATTCGCTTTCAAGTAAACTATGCCCAATCCACTCACTCCCTATTTCAATTTGGGCATTTTGATGGCTCACACCCATTACATCATCTACTCCAGTTTGATTGAGAAGTCCAACTTCGAAAGATCTTGGTGTATTAAAAGTAATTACTCTAATATCGGCACCCATAAAGTCATTAACAGTAGTATTAATACCTGCTCTCATAGAATCCATCATAACACTCATCCCGATAAGAAAGCTTGTCGTTATTGCAATCATAGTAAATGTAAGTGTTGTCCTCCTTCTATGTCTTAAGATATTCTTTTCAGTTAATAGTCTTGTCTTTCGAAGATATGGAGAAAACAAGTATACGAAGACTTTATTAAAAGGTTTTATGCTAAGCGCTAATAACCAAATGATCCCAAACAAGACTAATATTGGGGCAAACATTGATAAGATCATTCCTTGAGGTGGTCCAGGAGAAGCTTGGATCTCGGTGCTAGCCTCAGAACCTGAATAAGTGAGTATCAGCCCACCAACAACAAGTAAACCTCCTATAATGAAGAAAATTATTCTTCTCACATAATGCTTTTTCTCTCTCTTAGACTTTTCTTCGATAGGATTCAAACATTCAATAATAGGTTTTCTACTTGCTTTCCAACTTGGGTAAAGCGAAGCTACAATACAAGAGATTAGCCCTATAACAAATGTAGTTATTAAAGTTATCGGATATACAACAATTGTGAAATTTGAGACCGTAAATCCACCCATTTGAGAGGCAATATTTTGAATAGTTTGTAAAGTAACTGAAAAGATAACATACGAAATGAGGTAGGAGAATGCTGTACCTATTAGTGCTCCAATTACCCCCATTACTACACCTTGAGTCAAGAACATCTTAAAAGTTTCTGATTTAGATGCACCTATTGCTTGAAACATACCTGTTTCGTATTCTTGCTCTTTTTTAATAATGTTAAAGATATTCATCATCAATATGACTGAAAGGACTAATGCTATAACCCCAAACATCATAAACATAGTACGCATCGTATTCATTGAAGTTTCAATCATCTCCAAACTGTCTGATTTTAAATCATTAACTCTCCAATCTCTCTCATCATTAAGAGCCTCTAGATTAGTTGAAATCTTTTCTGTGACAGATGAGACACTGTAGATATCATCAACACCCACAACACCTAAATTGTATTCACCAGCATGTTCACCTGCTCCATCAACCATCTGGCGTGTATTATTAATGCTTGCATATACCCCCGGTCCTTCCGCGAACATTGAAGAATCTGAGGGATTTTCAGGGTCAAAATCACGTGCTTCGCCAATATCACGAATTACTGCGACAACCGTATATTCAAGCCATGTTCCGGTATTCATTGGATTGTATCCAAGCAAAGACCCATTAACCGGGAAAACCCAGACACTATCACCTGCTTCAAAATCCTTTCCTAATTTGATTTTTAAAGATTCTGAAATCACTAGAACATTGTCATTGTTTATTGGATCAATGTATTCAAGAAGATCTTCAACTAAATCACCATCAATAACAGAATCTAATATAAATGGTTGCGAACCTAATTCTCGCTCATCTGGATCTTGATGATCGATGCCATTTATAATTGTTCTGGTACTATTATCTACTTGATTTCCACTATCTGTCGCACTAACATACACATTAAACCCAGTAATTCGATAGGCTATTGATTCAACATGTTTTATATCTTCTATTTCACTTTGTATTTCAATAGGATCAAACCAACCATCAGTACTATTTGCAGGTTTAATGAGGATATCTGCCGTACCCATTTGTGTATCAAAGGTATCTAACATCATTTTATTGAATGAATCGGAAACGATCATTACTCCCCCAAATAACGCAACACTGATGACAAGTGTAACAGTGTTGCGTTATTTGGGGG
>JAHLVZ010000031.1 GCA_019058165.1 Candidatus Heimdallarchaeota archaeon | reverse complement strand
GAGTTACTCAGAGAGGGTAAACTATCTCGTTTACTCAAAATTACCGTTCTTGGTACATCAGGAAGTGGGAAAACATCTTTTCTCAAAGCACTTTTTGGTGATCAATTTGTTGTTTCAGATGTAAAAAGAATGGATTACATTGAGAACAAAGTAAATCTTACCTATACTCCAATAGATGTCGAGGAATCAACTACAACTCTTAGCTTGAATCAACTAGGAGCAATGGTCATCTTTACAAGAAGCAATAGATTCGAGATTATGGAGATCAATGATGGGGTGGACAGTCTGCTTTCTCGTGATGATATAGATATGTTCATGACTTTTTCCATTTTTGATACTGCTGGCCAAGAACGATTTGAATTTATGGCTGATATCTGCTTGAAAGGATCTGATGCTGTTATTTTGGTCGCAGATGGGTCAAATATCTCATCCATTGAATATCTAAGTGTTTACATAGAGAAAATCAGAGAAGAAGAGTTTAGAACAGGTAAAGAAATTCCTGTAATAGTCTTTATGAATAAATCAGATTTAGCAGAGCGTGGGCTCTATTTAGGGGCTGATTTCGCTCGAATTGCTACTAGTAACGAATTTGCCATTTTTGAAACTTCTATCAAAGATCCAGAATCATTTCAATTACCATTAAGAGTTCTTATAGAAAAAATCAAACAACTCTAATTTCCTTTTATTCCCTCTTTTATCTTTTAACAGAAATAATTTCCATAATTTCATTGTGTTCGAAATAAAAAATGGCTGCACAAAAGTGCAGCCCTTCTTGACGGGTTTGTCCTACTATTTACCAGAAGAATCTCGGTAATAGTAATACTGCTTCTATGGAGTATGGAAGGGTTGTCATATAGTGATAATTGTAATTACTGATTTGTATTGTTGGGTAACTAAATGCTTGTCTCTTTTGTCTCTCAGTTTCTGACAGCGCATAAAAAGTATATTTCATGTTTAACAGATTTTTGCGCTTTACAATGTCTCCTCTTGTTTGTAAGTCTCTAAGAGCTGAAAAGAATAAATAATTACTTAATCCCTTTACACGTTTTCCTACTGCTATTCTAATTTCGGAGGATCTCATTAATCGACAACTAACAAATAAAGTGTCAAGTATTAGTTCCTGTACTCTAATTGTTTTTTTACTTCTCTTTCGACCTCGTGTTCCCTTTTTCTTTTCCACAGAGAGTCTAATTCTCGCTTCTCGATCTTTTATTGAGCTGTTTAATAGTTCAGTGATCATTTTTTTTCACAGCTTTCTATTCTTTTTGGACATTTTTTATTTTTGTTTGAGCTTTTGTTTTTTCACTTTCACTTATAAAGCTTCCGCTTTACTTACCACCTCTGAATTTTGAACACTAACTTCCCTGAATAATAAAGCTCATACGATATATTTAATCTTTTTGTTTCACTTTTGAAGTTAACCCTAGTGAGGCTAGAAGTTTCTTCAAAGTGTTACATTTATCTTCTAAGGATAATAATCCAAATTTTAAAGAAAAACATTCTTCTTTACAAAGTAAAAGAATATGCTTTCTTTATTGTTAAATTATTCTTGTAACACTTGTTATTGCTTAGAAAATGAAGTTGTGCATTAAGGGTTTTCCCTTTTTCTCTGTTATAGAAGAGATACATGAGTATTTAAATTCAAAAAAATAATACATGAAATAATAAGCAAGAAAGGAATGATCTTCTTGAAAGCCAGAACTTTCTTTATTGGATTACTAATTGTAGCAGTTTCTTCATTGATATTTCTAATTTCACCTGAAGCACTCTATTTGATTTTGCCTTCATTGCTTTTTGCAGGAGTTGCTGGGGGTTTATATGTAGGGTATATGCGAAAGAGACCAATAATCGGTTGTTTCTATGATGGACTAATTGTAGGTATTCCCGGGAGTTTAATTCAAGCAGCTATCTCTATGCCAATATTATGGTATTATCACAGTGTATACACACAGCAAAATGCCGTGACTATGCTCTTTCTGATGGTTTTATCTTCGTTTATGTTATGTGGGGTTGTTGGTGTTCCCTCTGGAGCTGCTCTTAGTGGAATATATTATCGATACTTGAAGAGAGACAGAGGCGAAATGGAATTATATGAGACACTTCTTAACGAAAAAACAGATAAAAAAAGTAGAATCGATAAGCTGATAGAGTAGTATTTTCTTTTAACAAACAATGATTTTTGGTGGTAATTAACGACGAACTACTTTCTTATTCTGACCCGTGCTTGTAATCTGAAATGCAAGTATTGTGGGGAAGACGCAGCCTTTGAACTCCCTCCAATAGATGTAAACTACTCTATTGAGAGTTTGAGGAGTTTTCTGCAACATGATGATAGTGAAATTACAATTCAATTCTATGGGGGCGAACCATTAATCAGAATACCTTTACTCGAAAAAATCATGGATGAACTACCAGGTATAAAACATTGGTCTATACAAACAAATATGATAAATCTTCATAAATTGAAACCAAAATATCTTAGACGTTTAAGTTCTATACTTGCATCTGTAGATGGTCGTGAATCAATAACTGATGCTAATCGCGGAGAAGGAGTTTATTCAAAAGTTTTGGAAAACTGTAAACTAGCAAGAAAAAATGGCTTTACAGGGGACTTAGTGGCAAGGATGGCTGTTTCTGAAGTAGCAGATATTTACGAGGAAGTAACTCATTTAGCAAACTTACGATCACCGGGTTTTAATCATATCCATTGGCAATTAGATAGTCAATGGGATGATGATCCAAAAGCAAGATGGAAGGATTTCAATTATTGGGTGAATAACTCCTATAATCCTGGTATTACACAACTTGTTCAATGGTGGTTAGAGAATATGCAGGAAGGAAAAATAATTGGTCTTGTTCCTTTTATTCCTGTGATGAAATCTATTCTAGATGATTCTCCTAGTCCTTTGCGTTGTGGAGCAGGTCTCGATTCTTTTGCAATTAATCCTAATGGCTCAATTTCTGTTTGTCCTATCTCTCCTGAATTTGCATTCTCAATAGTTGGTGATATTCAAACTAGTACTCCGAAATCAATAAGAAATTCTATGAAAGTAACAGAACCTTGTCCCTCGTGTAACATATTTGGATTATGTGGTGGTCGTTGTTTATTTATTAATCAAACAAAATTGTGGGGAGCAGAAGCTTTCAAGAAAGTCTGTGGAACAGTTGAGTATATGGTCTCCGAGCTTAAAGCTATTAAAATTGAGGTGCAATCTTTAGTTGAAAAAGGAATTATTGCAAAAACTGAGTTTGATTATCCAAGGTTCAATAATGGTTGTGAAATTATACCATAAGAAATATTATTTCACTAAAAAATTATGCCAGCTTCTTTTAGAACAACTTTAGACAAATTTATCTGTTCAGTTTTTGTCTTCAAAGAAATATTTGTACAAATAACTTTTATTCCTAAATTTTGTATGTTTTCACCAAGCTCTGAGTCATTCGAACTAATTACCATAACATCTAAGAAATCCTTGTACATGTTAGCAATTCCTAGTGATGATGCTTCAAAATCTAATTCTTTTAGTAAACGGACAGCAGGACCACTAAATGCTTTTCCGCTATCAAGTGGAGATATTGCAATTACCTTTGCTTTGGATTTAATTAATGCGTTCTTAATCTCTGGAAGAGCTAACATTGGACCAACACTAGTGATCGGATTACTTGGCCCTAGAATAATTGTATCAGCATTTTTTATTGCACTAATTGCTTCTTTAGTTGCTTTAGCTTTTTCACTTCCTTCATAATGAACTGCTTTTACTGGAATTTTTTCTCTAAATTTTACCGTATATTCTTGGAATGATAATCTCTCATTCTTTTCATTCAACATTGTTGTTTTTACTGGATCATCTGTCATTGGAATAATTTTAGCACTAATCTTTAACTTTGCACAGATTTCATTAATTGCTTCAGTCAATCTATAACCACTTGATAATAATCTGTTTCTCGCTAAATGAAGTGCTAAATCTTTGTCTCCTAATTGAAACCAAGTTGGTTCTTTCATCATACCTAATTGTTGTAAAGTATTGTATGTTTCATCTTCTACTCCCCAAAATTTCTCCAAGTTCAGCTGATTTGAAAATAAATAGATTAGGGAATCAATATCAGGTGAAACTAATAAACCAAAGAAAATGTCATCATCCCCGGTATTTCCAATTATCGTTAACAAATTGTCATCAAGTAATTCTCTAATACCAAGTAAAAGCTTTGGCGTTCCAGTTCCGCCAGATAGTAAAGTTATAGATACTTGAGGTTTCCCTTCCATTTCCATACATCCAAATAAAGATAATCTCCATTTATTTTAAATTCATCTTAAAAGTTATTAATCCATTGAAAGACAAATGTCAAGTAGTAAATTAATACTGCTTTATAGTTGGTGTGGAATATAGATGAATGCTTCAGACGACAACGAATTAAAAACAGAAGAAACAACTTCATCTACATTAATTGAGTTACAACCACATGAATTGGAACAACCTCCAAAGAAGAAAGAGAGTAAAACACTTTCTACATTGCGCCAAATTTTCAGAGCTTTTTTTTCTTGGGAAGCAATTCACTTAATGCTATCACATCATCCTTTCTGTGAAGTTTTTGATCCTCATGTTTTCAAAATAGGCAAGCTAAGATTATGTAGAGGCTGTATCTTGAGTTATCCTCCACTCTATGCTTTGGTTTCAATTTTTATTTTTTGGAAAGCTGCTCGTGATTTTTTCTTACTCGAAACAATATCCATTATTGATAATCTTTGGTGGTTTGTCATAGGTTTTGGTATCTTAACTTTTGGTGCTAGGTGGTTAGGGCGATATTCAATTTTCATAAAAGATATAGCGAAATTCTCTCGAGGGGCTTGGACTGGTTTCTTAGTGCTGGTTATAATCTCTCAACATTGGGGATTCAAAATAGGTGCTGCTCTAATTGTTATTGGAGGAATGACATACTTGAGTCTTCACAGAGGAAAAGACATGGAGCGAATGTGCGATGAATGTGAATGGAATGCTGATTTTCATTCATGTCCAGGTTGGGAAGGTATGTCTGATAAACTATTCCAAGCACCCCCTCCAATTGCAGAAAGTATTCCACCAGAAAAACAGAATATTGAATGAATGATTTTTTCACTTAGTAGGTTCATCTCTACCAGTTCTTAGAGCCCATTCCAATAATTCCCTTCTCTTTAATTCCTCTGCATAAATTCCTTCTATTTTTAGTAATTTATTTCTCTCGTCTCCGGTAACATTCATATGCTCTTCACTTTTCTTTCTTATATCCCATAGAGCCTTGCGAAGATTAGTATTACTCATTCTTTTAGCTTTACGAGTTAATCGTTTCACAAAAAATCTCCTGGAAAAATCATTGTGAGTGGCATTCATTTTGGTATAATCCTTTTCTTCATAGAAACAGTAATTTTCTCCATTTAATTATTTTATTCATGACAAACTCAGGAAAACAACTCCACAAACATCATTTTAACCATATCAAAAAATCTTAATAAACTCATAATTATTAACACCAGTAAGCCTTAAATATAGTATATAAGTAAATCGCAAATTCGAATAATTTGTCGAATATTGAATTATTTTTGCTGACACAACTTTTTTAAGGGACAATGTAAACTAATTAGTTTAGCATCTAAACCTTCGAGGTTTAGAGCCTATGATTCAGAAGGATCATAGAACCAAAATTATTAGGTTGAACCAAATTTTTTGGTGATCACCCGATGAAAGTGAACAAAGTTAAAACAACCCTTCTTGTCGGTGTCATAATGGCACTTTTTGTTGCTAGTGCTATAGCTGTCAATCCAACAAAGACTGACGCTATTGAACCATTTTTCACACTAGTTTTCAAGACAAATGGTGGAGGAGTAAGACCAGATTATGGTAACTTCCTCAAACAACACTGTGCAAGAATTGGTATTAACATAGATGTTATTGTACAGGACTGGCCCACATTTGTAGGCGAGTTGATCGCCTTCCGAGATTTCGACATTTGTTATGTCGGTCTTAGTGGTGGCGGTACAGACCCAGACTTTACTGGTGTCTATGACGAAAACGGCTCTTTGAACTTGTTCGGTTATCATACCAGCATGGACTGGGATGAAGACAAAGAAACAGGTCTAAACGAATGGTATATGGTACAAGGCAATTTGATTATGCCTCCAGACTCAGAAGAACGTGTACAACACTACTGGGCATGGCAACAATACTTTATGGATAAAATATGTCCAATGGCTCCAACATACTCTCCAAGAGCCTACAATGCTTTCTGGGCAACCCTAGACGGATATAATATGTCTGATGGTGTATTACAATCATGGGGTTTGATGGACTGGACAGCTGCTCACGCTGGGCAAGTTAGTCAAGATGAGTTAGTTATTACTGACGCAGCTTGGTCAGATCTTAATCCATTGTTCCAAGATGATACTTCTTCAAGTTTCATCAGCAGTGCAACCATGGATACATTGATTTGGTACGATGCTGATCTAACAGTTTGGCCACATTTAGCACAAAGCTATACCATGTTAAATGATACCTGGATGAGAATTGTCGTAAGACAAGGTATTGAATGGGCTGATGATCCAGATGGTGTATCAACCGATGAAGTCTTCGACATAAAAGACGTTTACTTCACAATCTACGCTTGGAAACATGTTTCAAATGATCAACACTTATGGTCTTGGGTAAAAGATATGAAAATCTTAGACCAATGGACTATGGACCTCTTTATTGATGGTGACCCAGGAACAGCTGCAAATGATGCATACGCTCCGTTCTTACCATCACTTTGGACTCGAATTCTCCCAGAATATTACTTAAATCAAACCACATTAGCTGACGGAGTAACTCCTGATATTACTCACCCATCATGGAATAAATTTGCTACAAGTTGTTTTGGAACTGGTGTTTTCGAAATCAGTGGTTTCACTGAAGGTGTTGAAACCGTACTCTCTGTAAACACAGATAGCTGGAGATTAGACCCAGTAGTTACAGCTGATCCAGCTTTGGATTGGGCTAACAGATTCGGTTACGGTACTGGATGGGATGGTATGCATCAATTAAGAATCAGAATTATACCTGACCAACAAACTTCAATGCTTGAATTTGAATCCGGTAAAGTAGATCTTGAAGGCATCGGTTGGAACCCATCCAAGAAAGACGAATTCTTAGCAGATCCAGACTTCACTGTACAAGATGATACAACATACAGTTATGGTTTCTTCGGACATAACATGAGAGAATCAAGACCAATTATAGGTAATCGTGCCCCATCTCTTATTGACCCGACCCTAAGCATTGGTTTATGTGTAAGAAAAGCTATCAACTATGCTCTTGATAGATTTGAAATAAACAACGTTATTCACAGAGGCGAATACGCTATTACCGACACCCCACTTTATCCAAAGATGGGTATTTGGAATAATCCAAACATCATTCGCTACAACTTCGACATTGACAAAGCAAGAGAATATATGACAAAAGCTGGTTACGATTTAGGATGGACTCCAACAACTCCTGGTTTCACCATGTTAGTTGCTTTCACCTCAATCATGGCTATCGCTACAATCACATACCTCATTGTTAAGAAACGAAAATAATCAATCTGTAAACTATGCAGTGGGTTAAACCTACTGCACTTATCTCTTTTTTTTCTATTTTTAACCTCATTTGATTTGCCAAATCATGTTTTATTGTAGAATAAGAAAGATTTAAAACTAGATAGTACAAACAAGGAAAACGTTGAAACCCAACATTGCCCCGATGGTGTAGTTCGGCCAATCATCGCAGCCTTTCGAGTTGTGGACTCGGGTTCAAATCCCGGTCGGGGCACCACTCTTTATCCAGAAGCTTTTTTTGTATGAAGTTGTATTATTTCTCGGTGCAAATTATTGTCTGTAAAGGAAATCTATCCAGTCAAATTTAAAATTGATGGTGTAGGGGAAGTGAAAGGTGAGTTATATCGAGTGAAAGCTCCTCATTCAGTTGAAAACATCTGGTATGCATTGCCATTAAGTGGTCGTTTAATAGTGCAGAATAATGCTCAAGCTAATTTCTTAATTGATATCCAAGTAAAATCCGAGCATCCAACCTTTAATGTTGAACCTGGAGATATTGCTTATTGGCCTATGAGTAAAGCCATATGTGTGTTTTGGGAGAAAATACGACCATACTCAGAAGTTAATATAATAGGTAAAATCACTGGGGATTTGGAATTATTCAAAACTATGAAAAATTTAACTCGAGTTGTTCTAGAGAAAGATGAATGATCAATAATCTAATTTTTTCAAATTACTCTTCCAAACTGCTAATCCGCAATTTTTGCATTCTATTTTTTGTTTATATTCCTCTCTTGACCAATATAATTTGAGAGTAAGAGTACTGTTGCATTTCCCACATTTTTCTTTTAGCTCTTTAGTTTCCATTAAAACAAGATCTTCTTCTTTTACATCAGAGTCTTTCGTAAACATTGTGAATTCCCTACCATACAACAAATTGAGCAAATTTCAAATGAACAAGATAATTTGGATGATAATTAATAATATGAAATGAAATAACAATTCAATTACAAGAACAATGTTTCAGTAGATAATGCTACACAGCCATTTTGAGTCATTTCGAAAGGTCTTCGAACTAATTCATGGTCGATTCCCCTCATCTTTCTGATGTAAATACTTCTAACCAATCTTTGATTTACCTCTTGAATATCAAGAACAATTACACCAGAAGCCATGAATTCTTCAACACCATAACGAGAAATTTCACCACTTTGAGACATCTCACTAGTAACAATGGTAGTGCATTTAAGACTCGACATCACAGCACTAAGTTTTAAGATTTCTCTTCGAATTCGCATTTCACTTTCTAGAGATAAAGCAAGAGCTGTTAAAGAATCAATAACCACTCTTTCAGCGCCAAGTTCATCAATTAATGCGATAAGTGTTGTTAAAAGATCATCAATTTCTAATCGAATACTATACTTCTCTTTTGAAGCAACACCTGCACGCATGGAGAAACCATCTACAAGTGCAAGAAGATTCTCTTTTTCCAAGTTTTCCAGTTTCCAATTATAACTTGCGAAGTTTTGTCTCACAGTTTTGGGATTTTCATCAAAGGTAACGTAAATCCCTGGATCGCCATGATCTATGACACCACGATAGATATACTGAGTCGCGAGTGTGGTTTTCCCTGCACCAGCTGGTCCACTTAATAATATAGTTCTACCTTTTGGTAATCCCCCATTTAACATTTTATCTAATCCAGGTATCCCAGTTTTTACTCTGGCAATTTGACTCATCTTTCTAGCTCCACCATTCTTAATGTGCACTGACATAAAATTCTTATGGATTGTAATAATTCTAACAAATTATCTCTGTTCCTATAAACTCTTTTCCTTCTAATAGATTTTCTATACGGTCATGAATCAAACCATTGATAATATATGCCTTAATGTTTTTATTTTTCAAAATTTTAGGTGTAATTTTATCTAAAGGACTTGTTTTCAATTCGAGTAATTCTTGCACAGTTATCTTCTTAGCTAGTTTATCTTTAACAATTATCCCATCAATATCTTTGAGGAAAACTAATTTCTCAACTTTAATCTTCAATGCGATTTCTGTAGCGATAGCATCACTTGTAGAATTCCAGGTTTTCTCTAATTTACTCTCTGTTCTCATATATTTCATAACTCTAAGGATCGGTAAGTTATCAAAAACTAATGACTCAAAATCCTTAGAAGAGATGTCATGTAAATTTGATTTAGGTATAAATTTCAGTAGGAAACTAGCATGTTGCTCCATAGCCTGTATAGCCATCCAATGTGCTTGTTCATCATCTAAACCATATTTCTCTTGTGTTTCGCGAACAAACTCAGCAAAAAGTCCCCCACCAGGAACTATTACAAAATCCTGTCTGCGGTCAAATAGTGAAGCTAGAGTTTTTCCCAACTGGATTATTTGTTTAAGGGTTCCTCTTTCAGTAATAGAACCACCAAATTTTATAATCGTATTAATTTTCATTCAGAGCTCCCCTCTGTTTTAACGAATTTTTTCGAGTATAAAACTGCAACTGCGAAAGCACAAAAAGCGTTCAAAGAAGATTCATTTAATATATCGTTAGCGATAATTTGCTCATATATGCCATTCATTCTAAGCAAAGAAATCCCTATTGTTTTAGCTCCTGAACCAATGAGAATTATTTCTGGATTTAATTCATACATTGCTCTGAACCTGGTTAAAACATGATTCAAAGCATCTGAAAGCTTCCCAAATTGCTTTTCTTTAATTTGTCTAGCAATATCCATTATATCATTGTGAGCGAGCTGGTTGCTATCAGAACAAACTACTTTTGCTAATCTTGCTTTTGCATTATCTTTACTAACAGGTTTACCATCTGCAGTTTCCCCTGTAAATTCTTCCTCAGAGATTAAACCTAATAATAAGTAAACATCTCCTGTTGTTGCGAAAAGCTCACTCGCTAACGGTACAATTTCATTTCTCACTTTAACTTCTTGAATTATTGCAACAACATTTGTTCTAATTAAGCCGGAGTAAACCAATTCTTTGTTAGTTAAACGTTCAAGATCATTTTTTCCTTGAGCAACTATTTTTCCATTGAATATTGGAGTAAAATCCGTTGTTGTAGACCCAATATCAATGATTAATGCATTTTGATGTTTTAATCCCAAATAGAGTGCTGATGCAATCCAATTCGTGGCTGCAACTTTAAGCCAATTTTCTCCAGCTTCTTGTGTCGGTAGAAAATGACCATTTACATCAAGAATAAGCGGTGAGTTCTTTTCATTATCTGACTGAAAACACTCCTCAACAAATCCGCAAATAGTATCTATTCCTTCTTTTTTCGTTTGAAAACAATCAGCAAGTTCTGCAGTTGTAACAAAAACCACTTGATCTATTGAACCAAATTTCTCGATTAATTTACTCTTTAATCTCTCAAGAAATTCTGGAAAGGATGTATGATCTTTCCAAATTGGAAAATAATCAGAGCTAGAACTAAGTAAAGCGATTTTCTCATTCTGAACCTCAATTAACGCATGTTTAGTATTTGCCCCACCAATATCCAAACCAAGGATTTTAACCATATTTTTTCATATCCTACTAGATGTAAAACGAAAGCCGATTAATCTTAAATTCAAACATCTGACAAATTAATTCATAATTAAATATTCATAACCTCAACTCTTTAGTAAATGTTTTTAATCTTTGCTGATAAAAAATTCACTTGAACACTATGTCTTCAGAGAGCTTGGAAGTTATTGGTATTATCCTTGATATGACAGATAAAGAATGTCCTATAGTGCTTTACGAGCTTAATGGTTCCATCAAGAAAATCGAAGTCGGTGAAATTCTCAAACTAATAACTAATAGACCTAGATCTCTTAAGAATATACCAAAATGGTGTTTAAGTAATAATCATGAGCTCTTTCTAATGGATACGGATAATGGGAAGTATGTATTTTATATTAAAAGAATGCATTGAATAACCTAGTAGTAATGTGGAGTGAAAAAAATGAGCTATCGCTTAGTTCAAGGAGAATTATCCTTTAAATTTGCAGCAGCACATTTTGTTCTTGGAGACACAGGTTGTGAACGATTACATGGTCACAATTATCTAGTTGAAGTGCAAATCTACGGGGAACAAGATGAAACCAAGAATCTAGTTATTGATTTCTTAGAGTTGAAACCTTTTGTAAGAAAATTTGTAGAAGAACTTGATCACAAAATACTGTTGCCAACTGAAAACCCTCATCTTACAATAACTAAAAAGAAAAATGAGTTGTTTGTTAATTTCATTTCAAAAAATAAAAAATATATTTTTCCGGAAAGCGATGTTTCCTTGCTTCCGATTAAAAACACAACCGTTGAGGAATTTGCCCGATTGTTATCATCCAAACTGATTCCATTGTTTAGTAAACACCCGAATATTGATGTTATAGAAGTAGGAGTTTTCGAATATAAAGGGCAGGGTTGTTGGATGAAGAGAACTAGAGATACTATTTAGTCTTTTTTTGATTCAGAAGCTCCTCAAATCCACTCAAAGTAATTTTAGGTATATTTTCTATTTCTTCACCTTGAATTAAGAAATTGTAAAATTTGGTAGATGGGAACAAATTAGGGAGCTGAGAGAGAAGCTTCTTTGCAATAGTGAACTTGATTAGCTTCCTCTCTGAAGCTTGAAAATCTTCATTCTTACTATCTGGTTTGGAAAATTTCCCGACAATTTCACCAAAATCATAACCAATTAAAAACAGTATTTCTGCTTGCATATTTGCTGCAAGATAAGCAGCTCGATCCCCATCAGTAAATCCTCCCAGATTTTTTACTTTGAAAGTCTCCTTTGTTTGAGTTGTCCCGATAATTCCTTCCTTTGGTAAAATGTCAGTAATTTCGTTAATTTTTGAAATATTATCTCCATGAGCATGAACAACTACTGTTGAACCATTCTCTAAACTCTTTCTTATTGCTTCTATACTTCCATCTAAATCAGTAATAATGATATCAACGTCAATTCCAAATTTAACCAGTGCTTTTGTAGCTCCATCAACAGCAACAATAACTACTTCCTTTCTGAAATTTTTCACCAAAGTGAGTAACTGCTCAATAGAGTTTTCAAGAGACGGGCCTGGTCCAAACAAAAGAACAATCTTGTGTTTTATAATTGATTTTAATTTCCTAAACGTTTTTCGTACGGTCAGATGAGTTAATTTCGAATGTAAAATATGAGTTGCTATCAAATCTGTTTCTGGATCAATACTAAGCATTGAACAAATTTCCTCATAGTCTTTTTTTCTTAATTGCATATATTTCTTCATAAATCATCAGACCGATTGCTTACAGTAACTACTATTTCTTTACTTATTAAAAATAATATTCAAATAAATTATTATGATGTAATCTGTTATTTAAATGGGATATACATGTCAAATACAAATCTTCCCTTTCAAAGTGAAATTATCTATGAAGCAATTATTACTTCATATAATCAGCAGAACCAACCAAATGCAGCTCCAATGGGCTTCTCGATTACTAAGGAAAAACAAGTAATAATTCGTCCTTTCAAAGAATCAGATACGTACAAAAATTTGCAATATCAAAAGAAATGCATAGTTAATATCACAAATGATCCAGATTTATTTGTGAAAAGTACTTTGTTCCAAGATTTGTTGACAGATGAATTTTATTTTAAATCCAAAATAATTAATGCTCCAATTCTGAAAGCATGTAAAGGGAATCATATAGCACTAGAAGTCATAAAAGAAAAAGGAGAAGAAGAGAGGGGAATATTCTACTGTGAAATCATCAAAGTAGAACTAAGTAGAGAAAGCACTCAACCATATACCAGAGCTTTCTCATCTTTGATTGAAATTCTTATTCATACTACTCGAGTAATTCATTTCTCCAAGACAAGCGGACCACATAATCCAAAAGTAAAACAATTAAGAGAATTAATTGAGCATCACTCGCAGATAATATCTAGAGTAACAAATAAAGACTCTCAATTTCAGAAATATCTTGTAAAAATTCAAGAGATAATATCCCAGGAAGTTGGAGAATAAATAAAACAAGTTAGGTTGAGGATTTTGAAACCTGAGACTCTATCATATCCAATTGAAGGTTTTTTTATCAAATCTGTTGATGATATGATTTTCGATGTTAAAGGATTATCTCATCCTCAAGACAGGATTATTTCATTTGTTAGATATGTGCCTGCAAAACTCTGTGAGAATACTCAAAAAAGTGTTACTAAAGGTTACTGCAAATTGTACGATTTATTAGAAAGATATGCTTTTTTACATCAGAACTTTCCTCAGTATATTTACGAAGATCCAATGGGTCGAGGTTTATTACAGGCAGTAGCAATAAAGGATATTACTGAAATCTATAATCCTGTCCAAAAACTACAGCAAATCACTAGAACAGAAAGAGAGGAACTTGATTCATTAGAAAAACTAGCTCAAGAATTAACAAATAAAATAATGGAACACTGTGATATTGATTCAAAATACTTAGGTATTACAGGTTCAATAATGATAGACTTACATAGTGAGAAATCAGATGTGGATTTAGTTGTGTACGGAAAAAGAGATAGTACTAAAGTCTATCAGGGGATGAGTCGTATTTTTGAAAATTACGAAAACATATCACGGTATACAGAAAAAGAATTGAAGACTTTATGGAAAGATAGAGGGCAAGAAGAGCAGATAGATTTTGAATCATTTCTCGAGAGTGAGAAGAAAAAGCAATTGCAAGGAACAATATCCAATATAGATTTCTATATTCGACTCGTTTTACTTCCTGCTGAAAACTATGAACCATATGATCAGACTAAGATTACTTCTCTAGGTGAGTTTGAAATCGAAGCTACTGTAGAAAGTGATGACTATTCGATTTTTACCCCATGTATTTACCATCTCAAAGATGTCATAATAAAAAATGAAAAAATAGAAGAACCAACCCCACCAGATAGAATTTTTTCAGTTCGAGGTCGTTACTGTGATATTGCGAAAACAGGAGAAAGAATTTCTGCAAAAGGAAAATTAGAGCGAGTAAAAATTGCTAATCAGAAAGAGTATCTTCAATTAACTTTAGGTTCTAGTAAAAACGAATTCATGAAGAAAATATCGTAATATCATTATTTTACTGTTCTTTGGACACGTATTTATATTGAGATGTGACCTAGATTTTTAAAGAACAATATAAACTAAAAAAATGAGGAGTCTCTACCATGGCAATAAAAATCGTTCAAGGAACTCCAAAGAAGCTCTACAAAGAAGTTTCACCTATAGTGAAAGATTGCTTCGAAGGTGTTTGGACAGAAAAAGACTTGTTACAATTATTAGATTTACCACATGAGAATAATCTCTTTCTGGTAGCATACGAAGAAGACAAACCCGTTGGTTATGCTTTCATTGTTGCTGATTTTGAAGAATCTGTAGATACAAAAATAGCAACTATCCAAGAAATCGGTGTTCTTCCAGAATTCCGTGAATCCGAAATTGCTGAAAATTTCCTTGAAAAAGCCATTCAATTTTCGAAAGCTACTAAAGCAGAATATCTCGAGCAAGTAGTGTCCACTATAGATCAATGGTTAATCCCTGCTTTTGTAAAGAAAAATCTCAAGCCAAGTGAAATAAAAGCTGATAGAGAAATTTCCTCCTTCAATGAAGCGAAATTAATTCTAACCAACATTAAGAAGAATTCTAAAATCTCTGTCTTAATGAATCAATTATTCTTTGAGAATAACGATGAACTAGAAACTCACATAGTTGAGAATGAAGCGGATTTCGACCTCATCAAAAGAAATGATCCGATCGCTTTTGGGTCAATTATTTCAATAGACAAGGCTGATGATTTAGAAAACACACTTACGGAATTAAAGAACCTAGATATTGAATGGGATGAAATTGGTATAACATTTAATTACATGTTATAAAATCCAAAATTACCTTTTCATTCGATTTCATTTTCTAATCTTTCAATGGTTTTCCAATAGACTCGTACAATTTTCTTTGGCCAAGAATGATTTTTCTTATAATATTGTTTTAACCAATTAATGGTTTTTTTATCATTTGTACTACCGGAACCAAAATTACCGTATTGTGTTCTGATTTTTCTCAATTCTTCTAAAGAAGCATTTCTAGCTAAAACTGAACCTGCTCCAACAGCTATGAATTCTTTCTCAGCTCTTGGTGTTACAATTAGCTTAATATTTCTAGTTGAATTATTCTCTTTCATTAATGACCGCAATTTACCTTTTGCTTGGAAATTATCAACTTGGTATTCTGCGATTATTGGTAGTTTCTTAGCAATGTCTTCAATAGCTCGAAAGAACGCATATGCTTCTGCTTCGTCCATTGACATTCCGTTTTTATTGTAATTTGTAAGTACCTCTGCAGAGAGAGTCTTAATACTCCACGCGAGAGATTCTTTTTTAATTAATTCTGCATGAGCACTTATTTTGTTATGAGAAGAATAATTCTTACTATCTTTTATCCCAATTCCTTCGAATTTCTGTTTTATGGAATCATCTATGGCACAAGCTCCAATTGTCATTGGCCCTATAATCAAACCTCTTCCAGCTTCATCTGCTCCAACGACGATTTTTCCTTTCTCTTCCATGATATCCTCAACCATTATTTTCTTAATTTCGCTATGAACTGTCCAGGTGTGTCATGCACATCCGGATAGAAATATTGCAGATATTCTGATCCTGGAAATCTAGCTGAGCATTTCACTCCATAGAACAATTCTTGTTTCTCAATTGTGAGGTTTAATTCTTCGATAGCAAATTGAATATTCCCCTCGTTTTCTGCTGGATCCAAACTATTTGTTGTGTAAAATATTGTTCCGCCTGGTTTTAGCAACCTTGCAGCATGTATTAAATATCTCCTTTGTCTCCTCGAGAATTCGATTATTTGGCTCTCTCTAATCATCTCAAAGATTTTGGGTCTCAACCCCATATCTGAAGATGGTGGATTTGCCATTATCAAGTTAAAGGTCTCATCTTTATTATACTTCTTTGTAAATGCGCTAAGATTCAAATTTTCTCTAACAATAGGGGCCTTATACATTCTGAGTCTCTTAATATTCTCATTGAATTTTGTTAATTTATGAGCTGTACTTCTTTGAGCAACAATTTTCAAATCTTTTACTTCAGAATTCCTTTGCCAAATATGTGTTAAAATCTCCCCAGTATCAGAGTTCATATCTAAAATACGATCTTCTGCGTTAAGATTCACAGAAGAACCTATCAGCATGCTAGGGATTGACTGAGGAATGAATTGCCCACGAAGGTATTCCTTCAATCCATTTATACTTGGTAATTTATACCTGCTTTCAGTAATTTTTATCGCAATACCCTTTTTACTTTCCTCGAGTTCATTCATATTCATCATTAAAATTCCATTGCCTACTACATCTCCCTTTTTATCGAGCAATGAAATCTCATCACCTATATTTAGATCGTCCGTGTATTCAAAATCATTAGATCCTACTCCCACACCGATTAAGACACTATTCAATGGTCTTTTATAATTCAAGGTAATCGTTTTCTTTTTTCTTGGGATTACTTCACTTTTAGAAATTTCAAGTAAAACAGCTTCTTCGAAGTCAGGATGTTGTTTAGCTATTATTTCTTTTTCTTTTAATGCTTTGATTAATTTAGATGCTGTAGTTATTTGTGTGTTTACTCTAATTGGTAAGGATTGGGTGTGCTCTTTAAGACTAGCAATTAAAGCACTAGTTCTTTGTAGTCCATACGTAAAGCTTAAGCGTTTGATTAACTCAAAATTAAATTGGTACTTTTCAATGAGTTGTTCTATTTCATCATTTATACTCAGAGTAATTCCCTTCAATTTTTCTTCTCGAATTTTGTTCTACTAAATCTCTTCTAGTTTATTAAATATTACATGATTTTATAACAAAAAGAGAAGAACGCAATTAAAAAATCTATTTGGTATACTTTTTAGTATTGAAAGGTTCTAAGTAATTTGCAATAGTTTGTATAGATGCTTTTCGGAGTGATAAATGGTGCCGGTGTTAAAAAAAGACAAATTTGTGAAACTAGTATCCTATTGTATAGGGAAATCAATACCTATGGACAATCCTTTGAGAAGAGCAGTAGAGGAAGAGGCTGCAAAGAAAAAATATGTTCCATTAGGATCATTCTTTCTAAGAGGATTAGACATGGATGGCGTTATCGCACTCACACTCCCTAAGAAAGTGTCCTCCGATGGATTAACTCATTACTTATTCGTTTGGTTTTCAAAAGAAGATGTTTCTGTTTCAAGTGAAAAAGCAAATGCAACTTTACAAATAAAATCTATAGATCCCATGCATTTCTCCTTAAGAGGTTCTCCTGAAACCTTTGTTAAGGTTATGGGAGAAAGTTCAATGATACAAAGTATCTTGGTTGACTTAGTTGATGACTTGAAATGCCTAGAAAGCTTTACAATTTATAATAAAAAGGGATCCCAAAAGGATGCCCAAGTAGAAATTCCTTCAGATTTAATAGGTACGAGATTTATAGTGCAAACACTGGTTTCAGAAGAAGCTACCAATCCAACTCATGGAAAGTTTGAACGAATGGAAATAGCTCTGCCACAATTAATTGATTTAGCAAATTATTCAATTATGACAGGGTTGAAAATGTTCGGACCCATGAATGAATTCACGAATTTTTGTGCTCAATGCGGGCAGAAATTACCTCCTGGGAAAAGTGCTTTCTGTATTCACTGTGGGGCTAATTTAGACAAGGAATAATACTGTTCATTTTTCTAATACTCACTTTCTTTTATTTTCACAGAAAATGAAATAATTGTGTGAAAATAATAACAAATTACTTAAGCTAATTTCATAGGATTTTTCTATGCTGTATTATGAGGATGAATCGATAAATGAAATTTCAGCTCTCCGTCTCAGCTGGTTTTGCAAAACTAGCAAAAATAAGAAAAGAAAGCATAGTTGTTGAAATTCCAACAACAATGTCCATATTTGAGAAAGATGGCAATTCATTTTGGAAAATAGGAGAAGAGGATAATTCTGTCACAATGGGTTTACCAGCAAGCAGCTTGCATCCACAAAAACCCCAAGACGGAGATGAGGATCTAATATTCATAGCTAATATACTAATGCAACGTTCATTAAATCCTTCATTGATTGAAAAACAGTTAGCTAAGACTAAAGAGCTGTTGACGGAATACTTGGAAACTATTCCTCAAGAGAAAGCAACCATTCTAATCCAACCAACGGATTCAATTGAAATTTTAAAACAAGTTTTACAATTGATTAAAGATTTTGAAATAAAAAATATTGCACTAACGAACCTGTTACCCTTGCTTAATAATCAAAGACAAGCAGTAAGTTTTCTTGCAGGAATAAATTCATTTCTTCCCATAGACTCAATACTTTATCTTTTATCCCCGGTCCCACACACCTTTTGGCCAATATTAGCTTACGCAGGTATTGATGTCTTCAATAATGGATTTGCGAAGATAGCATCAAAGCAATCAATGTACTTGACAGATTTCGGAGGTTTTGATATAGCATCTCTTTCAGAAAAACCTTGTTTTTGTGAAGCATGCAATAGTGTAAATCATTTAAGTGAATTGTTGATGCCAGATCCTAAGAGTTCGGATCAAACTCTATTAGAGAAACACAATACATGGATAGCAACTAAAAAAATTCGTGAAATCAGAAATGCTCTGAGAAATAGCGATTTGAGAAGTTATGTAGAACAAATGATTCACTCAAACGTATTCAGTGGAGCAGCATTACGATTATTAGATAAACAACATAATGATGAGATTATTTCAAGAATGCCAACTTGGAAAACGTCTCTCATAAAACACATCACAGAATATAGTTATTATCGCCCGGAAATCCAAGAATTTCAGCGAAGAATTAGAGAGAGATTTCAAGTTAGGGAAAGTAAGAAGGTCGTAGTGATATTTCCTTGCTCTGCAAGAAAACCATATTCTTTCTCTAAAAGTCACGGGAAATTCTTGAACACATTAGGGTCTATTTCAAATAAGAAAAGGGGTTATATTCAAGAATTAATACTAACCTCTCCACTAGGAGTAATTCCTAGAGAATTAGAAATGGTTTATCCAGCAGCTCATTATGATATACCAGTTACAGGCGACTGGAGTCATAAGGAAAAAGAGATAGCTGTAAAACAATTAACTACTGTTCTTTCTAAGGCAAAGACCTCAAAATTATCGGTATTAGCTCATGTAAGTAATGAATACGTCGAACTCTGTAAAGATGCCGAAAAACAACTTAAGATGAAATTCAAATATACTGCCTCTGACGACAAAACAACTTCCTCAGCAAGCTTATCTTTACTTTACGATGAACTTAATTCAATTTTGAAGGATTTAGAACCTATAACCTATAAATCGGATATGGAGCTAATACAAGCAATTGCTGATTATCAATATGGTTCTGGAATCGGCCAAGAAATGTTTAAAGAAAATTGTAGGATAAGAAGTAAACCAAATCAACCACAATTTATTATGCAGGACAAGAAACAAATTGGAGTAATCCAACCAACAACTGGAAAATTATCCTTAACATTAGAGACAGGGAAAATCTTGGCAGAAAAAGAGAAATATTTTGTTTTGTTTGATGATGAAGAATTAGAAGGCTCTACACTTTTCGCAGTAGGTGTTGTTGATGCTGACCCCCAAATAAGACCAACTGATTCCGTAGTTATTCTGAATAAGAAAAGAGAACTCGTAGGAGTTGGAAACGCTATAATTTCTGGAAAAGATATGAAAGAAACGAGACGTGGCCCTGCTGTAAAGATAAAGCAAAAAGTTTGAAAAAAAACATAATGAAAAAGAGCGATTACTATGCTAGACACAAAAGGAATTCTTGCAGAACAAATCTGTTCGCTTAAGAAAAAATCCCTAAAGAAACGGAAGACTCGGGATACAAGTAAAGCAATAGCTAGTTGGATAGAAGATGATCGCTTAATTACTGGTCCAGGCAAAGCTTTGGTCATCATTCTTAATTCTCAAGGGTGCAGTTGGGGTTTAGGTATCGATGGCGGTTGCAGTATGTGTGGCTATTCAAATGAAACGTCTGCAATTGATATTTCAGCTGATAATCTCATAGCTCAAGTTAAAACTACATTGACAAATTTTTCAAAGAAAGAATTTCAATCCATCAAAATATTCAATTCAGGAAGCTTTCTTGACACTAATGAAATTCCAATAGAAGCGCAAACAAAAATCTTAAGCATGATAAATGAGGTTGATTCTGTTTCTGAGATTATAGTTGAATCACGACCTGAATTTGTTTCTCGAAAAATCTTGAAGAATTTGAGAAAAGCATTGGATCAAAATAAAGAATTAGAAATTGGGATAGGACTAGAGACAAGTAATGATCTTATAAGAATTAATAATATAAACAAAGGATTTCTTTTTGAAGATTACAAAAAAGCTGTCAAGATTGCTCTCTCAGAAAATACGAGAGTTAAAACCTATCTTTTACTAAAACCTCCTTTTCTTACTGAAAAAGAAGCAATAAAAGACACAGTGCAATCTGCAATTGATGCCATTAAAATTGGTTCCAGGTCAATTTCAATAAATCCAATAAATGTTCAATCTGGAACTCTTGTTTATGACTTGTGGAGAAATGGGATCTATCGTTCTCCCTGGTTTTGGACTCTAAAAACTGTGCTTTTGAAAATCTGGAACCAAGTGAATAAACAAAAATTATCTGAAAAAGTGGACAGAATTTTGAGTGATCCTTCAGGTGCAGGAACCCGTCGTGGAATACACAATTGCTCAAAGTGCAATAAAGATTTCATTAAAGCCATAATGAATTATTCGGTGAATCAAGATTATACAATTCTAAACAAAATAACTTGTTCTTGTCATAATCTTTGGCTTGAGCTTCTTAGGCAAGAAGAAGCATCTCGAGATTATTCCTTAATGAGAGTTGAAAATCCTAAAAACCTCTTGTAATTAATCGAACTAAAAGAGGCTCTCACAATGATTAAAGGAATCTTTTTAATTGTTTAAAAAGCACAAATAAGTAATGATAAATGAAGCAAATTCCTCGAGAAAATTAAGGTGGGATAAAAAATAGAGATAATTTTAAATGATTTCTCAAAGAAAGAATGCTACGATGGTTCGCAGATAAAACCACTTTGGGCTCTAAATAAATTCGGTGTTTCTGGTAGTTCAACAGTAATTTTCCGAGGTAGTATGAAAATACCCCAAGAAGAAATGGTTGATATCCAGGATATAATTAGAGAAAAAGACCTTGCTGAGATACTAATCTCAGGGGATGATTGCATTCACTTCATTATAGAAATGTTTGATGATCAACCAGCCAATTTGAAGGTCGCATATCATCGATTACATCTTCTTGCATTTATCGTTCAGAAAATCGTTGAAGAAGAATACAAAATAGGCTTAGAGAAAAAAGGAACTGATCTCTATTATAACGATAAAAAACTGAATGTTGCAATAGCTACCAGCTCAAATAGTTCTTCAAAAATACACTTTGGAATTAACATAGTTTCAACAGGTGTTCCTGACTATGTAAAAGCTGTAGGTTTATGCGATATTAATGAGAAAATTAATCTCGAGAAGCTAGCTGAAAGAATTGGCAAAGAATTCATATCTGAAATCAGTGCGATTGATCATGATGTGATGAAATCCAGAACACTATAATGAGGAATTACAATGCCCTTTGAAATCGATTTTGAAGATCCAAGAATAGGGTTTGCATCAGCCCATTTCATTATTGGTCACGATAAATGCGGACGCTTGCATGGTCACAATTATTTCATCAAAGTGAAAATTAGTGGAGATATAAACGAACAGCATATGGTTCTCGATTATGGGCTTTTAAAAGCAGAATTGAAAAAACTAGTAGAACCTCTTGACCACAAGGTTTTGCTTCCAGCAAAAGCAGAAGGAATACAAATAGAAGAGAAAGAAGATTCGGTAGAAGTAATAACATGTGATAAACGATATCTTTTGCCTGTTGAAGATGTTGTTCATTTACCAATTCCGGCAACAACTGCAGAAGAACTTGCTAAATATTTCCATCAAAAACTTCAAAAGATTTGGTCAAAATTCGTAATTAGAGTTACTATAGAAGAAGCACCAGGGGCGAGTGCAACATATACGGAATAATCCCTTGAATAAAATGAGATAAATATTATAGTTTTAAACCTAAGGTAAACGTAATATATATTTCTAGGTGTAATTTGATGGTTTCTGAAAGAGATGAAGTGAGTTTCTATCTGGAATATAAACCAAAGTATAAAGTTTTTCATGAATTAATGAGCAAAAGGATGCGTAATGTCTTACTTGTATCCAGTATTTATGATAGTTTTATGCTTGAAGAAGATGGACGATTATCAGATCAAATTTATGAAGAATTTCAGAATCTAAATCTACGTACTTTACCCCGAATTACTCGAGTTTCTTCTGCGAAAGAAGCGCTAGAAATTCTAAATACTCAACAATTTGATTTAGTAATAACCATGAGACGGCTAGGTGAAATGGATGCATTTTCTTTCGGAAAAAATGTTAAGAAAATACAAGATATTCCTGTTATTTTGCTTCTAACAAGTGTTGTTGAAATAAATTATCTACCAGTTATGGAGAAACGTATAGGCATCGATAGAGTTTTTGTTTGGAATGGAGATTCAAAGGTATTTGTTGCAATAATAAAACATCTTGAAGATAAAGTGAATGCTGAACGTGATATAGAAATCGGAGACGTAAGAGTATTTATCTTTGTAGAAGATTCCATCAGATTTTATTCTTTATTTTTACCTGAATTATATAGCGAGTTAATGCGTCAAACTCATCGTTTGATAGTAGAAGGGTCAAATGACATTCAAGATTTGTTAAAAATGAGAATTCGTCCTAAAATAATTCTTGCTGAAACATATGAAGAAGCAATGGTTTATTTCAAAAAATATCGGAAAAATGTTATGGGTGTTATATCTGATATAGAATTTCCAAAAGACGGAAAAGTAAACAAAAATGCTGGTTTCTTATTCGTAAAACAAATAACAAAAGGAATGAGCCATTTACCAATAATCTTACAATCCACTAAAGAGAAGTATCGTAAAAAAGCTGAAGAAATGGGCTATCTTTTCAATCATAAACGATCACACGGAATGTTGTGGGACCTTCGAAAGTGGTTGTTAGATTTTGTAGGTTTTGGAGATTTTTTCTTTAAAAAAGAAGATGGTGAAATAACTGGAAAAGCTAAAGATATGATAAGTTTCTATGAGCAGATCAAGAAAGTTCCAATTGAAACCTTACTTTATCACGGTAAAAACGATCATTTCTCAAATTGGCTTTATGCAAGGGGAGAATTTGAGATTGCTGAAAAATTGAAACCTCGAGAAGTTTCAGAGTTTACACATGAGGAATTACGTGAATTCCTTCTGAGTACAATTAATGAAGTAGTGTTAGAAAAAACAAGAGGAATAATAAACGACTACTCAAAAGAGAATTATAATCAAGAAATGCTCTTTCTAAGATTGCGACCAGGATCTTTAGGTGGTAAAGGTAGAGGCTTAGCTTTTCTTATGTTTCTCCTTAAATCTTTTCAGATACAAGATGAATTTAAAGACATTATAATTGAAATACCTAGAACCTGTGTAATTGGGACAGATGAATATGATAAATTTATGGAGGAAAATAATCTTTACGACTTTGCATTATCAAATGTCTCTGATGAAGAAATAAAGAAAAAATTCACTAATGCTAGATTATCAAAAAGTATTCGATCAGATCTTGAATTTCTTATCCAATATTGGACAAAACCATTAGCAATTCGTTCATCGAGTTTATTAGAGGATTCAGCTTATCAACCATTTGCAGGTATATTTAGCACCTTGATGGTTCCAAATAATAATGATAAAGAAACTAATTTGAATCAATTATATACAGCCATAAAACTTGTTTATGCTTCGGTATTTCTGAAATTAGCTAGATCATATGCGGAAACAATTAGTCAAACAGTAGAAGAATCTAAGATGGCTGTTATTATTCAGGAAGTAGTTGGGAAAGAACATAATGATCGATTCTATCCTGATTTTTCAGGAACAGCTTCATCATATAATTATTACCCATTTGGGGACTATATGAAACCAGAGGATGGATTAGCTCATTTAGCATTAGGTTTGGGTCGTTTAATCGTAGACGGTTTTGAATCATTTCGCTTTTGTCCAAAATATCCTAAAAACAACTTCTACTCTACGCCAGATATGTTGTTAGATAAGAGTCAAAGGATTTTTTATGCAATAAATCTTCGACAAAAGAAATTTGATATTTTAGTTGATGATCCTTTCGTAACAAAATTCGATTTGGACAATGCAATTAAAGATGAAACACTTAACAATATTGCAGACACCTATGATTTCAATTCAGAAACACTTAGAATTGGTTATCATGGGACGGGAACTCCTCTTATTACTTTTAGTAAACAACTAAAATTAAACACTTTACCTCTTGCTGAAATAATAGCTAAAATACTTACAATCGGGGAGCAAACAATGGGTTGTTCTATAGAAATAGAATTTGCTGTGAATATTAAAGAGAATAAAAATGAAAAAGATAAATTCAACATTTTGCAAATAAGACCATTTCTGCAACAAGAAATAATGGCCGTAGAAGAAATTGAAACATATGAGAAACAACAATTATTTGCATATTCTAACCATGTCTCTGGTAATTTACTTTGTAAAGATATATATGATATTATTTTCGTTAAACCTGAATCATTTGACAATTTAAAAACACTTGAAATATTAAAAGAAATAGATAAATTAAATTCCATATTAATTGCTGAAAAGAAACCTTACCTGCTTATCGGTTTTGGTCGATGGGGTACAGCGGATCGTTTTCTTGGCATTCCAGCAAAATGGAATAATATTAGCGGTGCTAAAACTATTATTGAAGCAGGTCTAGAAGATTTCCAGGTTGATTTCTCACAAGGAAGTCATTTCTTTCATAATATCATAACATCGAATATTGGATATCTCCATTTTAAATACAACGATTTACAACATTTCATTGATTGGAAGTGGCTTGAGAATCAAACTGCTGAAAACGAACTAACTTTTGTGAATCATATTAGATTAAAAAAACCATTGACCATTAGAATTAATGCTAAAAGAAAAGAAGGTATGATTATAAAACCATCATAGAATTATATAATTACTAACATAAAAAGAAAAAAAGCTGATAAAAATGAAACTAATTCCAATAAGCACTCCATTAGTGACAACAAATGATGATCTGTTTGAAGTGATATTCAATGCACTAACTGCTTCGAAAGTAAAATTGCAAGATGGTGACGTTATAACAATTGCAACTAAAATTGTTAGTGTGACACAAGGTCTTCTAATAAATAAAGATGAAATCGAGGTATCAGAAGAAGCAAAAGAATACGCAAAGATTACTCAACTAAGTCCGGAATTCTTGGAAGTAGCCATAAGAGAATCTGATGAAGTGTTAGGAGCCTGTTTTGGAGCTTTACTAACAAGAAGGGGCGGACATTTCCTGCCTAATGCTGGTGCTGATCAGAGCAATGCTCCGATAGGAACAATAATAATACTTCCTTCCAACCCATCACAAATTGCTCGAGATATCCAACAATTTCTTCAAGGTAAATTTAATTGTCGAATAGGTGTGATAGTTGGTGATAGTCGAGTTCAACCTTTAAGAAGAGGCACAAGTGGGTTAGCAC
>JAHLVZ010000162.1 GCA_019058165.1 Candidatus Heimdallarchaeota archaeon | reverse complement strand
TTGCAATAACATTTCCTGTATATCCTGCTCCTAAAACAACAACTTTCATATCTAACCCTCTAAGGATATTTGATAATGGAAATAGATGAATTAAAGGATTTTCAGTGATAAGTAAAAGAAGATGTGTGAGTCCTGAGCATCATTTTTTGTAATTTTTTAAATGAAATTCCTTAGTTACTTTTGAATATATAGAGGATAATTCCTATGGGTATTGATATTTATCTTCATGATGAAAAATGGAATGAACATGCATACATTCGGATTGCTTATTCTGATGAAAGAAGTAAAGAAAAATCAGAAAAAACTTTGGTTTCTGGGTAATAAATAATCTAAAAGGGCATATGATATATCATTAGATGGACAAATAAGCAAACGTAGGGAAGAGGGCGATCCCGGATGAAGAGGAAATTAAAAAAGAGTTATGATTTCTAGTCAAATAAATTTCTACTAATAATCATTTTTGTCAGCATAATCTATTTTACTAATAAGTAATAATTTTCTAATATGGATATTCTTAGTGAAATAGAACAGATTGACTCTCAAATTCAGAAAGTAAAAAAAATCCCATCAGATATTGATAATATCTTTTATAGATTAAGAGGGCAAGGGGAAGATCGAAAGCTTACATTTTATACTTATAATATAGTTCATAGACTAGCTGTGTCGGCATTCGTTTGGATAGTCATTCTTCTTCTTAATTATGCTACATTTCATTATGAAAGATTTTATCTAGGAGTATCTATTTCAGTTGTATTAATATTATTAATATTTACACCAATAAGAACTTGGGTTCTAGATTTTAAAACTGACAAAGTTTATTCAATTTTTAAAATTATGTGGATTCCAATAGTAAGAAAAGAATATTCAAAGAAATCATTTTGGAACTCAAAAATAGAAGTAATTTTCTATGTATTTTATTATGAAAAATATGTAAGTGAAAAAGAATCTCCTCATGAAATGGAAAAGTATTATGAAAATCTGTTGTCTATGGAAGAAGATGTGAATAACGCAATAAGAAACTCAGATTTTGCATTTGTTTATATTACTTTTATGCTAGTGAAGAAAGGTAAGGACAAAGAAATAGAATCTAGTTTACCTAGAGGGAAATTTAGCTTCTCGAATACAAGAAAAATAAAGAAACATGAAAATCCCTTTCAAGTAATTTTAATGAATTTTTTTACTGAAAAAAGACTGAAATTTCTAAAAGCATTTGTTGAATTCTTTCCACTTTCAAAACACTATTTAGATGAGAAAGATGGGCCAAAAACACATAATCAAATATTATGTAGTCTTACCAAAACTGAAAAACATGTTACTGTTGAATATGAATATTAGATTTAAAATTTAACACTTCATGGTATTCTATATGATTATCTACTCTTCAAGTCGTTCTAATAAGAAAACATCTGAAAGATCAGTCATATACTTTAATCTATCCTTTAAAATAAAGAAACAAAAAAAATCAGAAATGAAGTGTAATTTATGATGAGAAATATTTTTTCCTTCCCTCCTTTTTCTGGTTAGTATTCAAGCTAGATTTTCCGCCAGCAGGTACTTACCACTTCAGCGTGTCCTTCCCGAACCGGACTGCTAGCCCTGAAAGAAGAAGCGAGGGTTGAGTATTCTAAATTTCTTTGTGTAGTTTAATATCTAGATGTGAAGTAAGATTTAATTCAAATTAATCAAATAGTTGAAGTAATTTTAAAATGATGTGAATAAATTGTTCATAGACTGTCATGCACACATCTTTTTCAGTCCTATTCCAAAAAAAGCAGTTACTGAAGATATCATAGGTGAAATACCTACTCCCACTACAGAATTTATAAATAAAATGATTTTCAATGCAAGGGAGAAAGATGTAAGCTATATAATTGGAGTTATAAGCAATCCAAAAGATTTTCCCTGTTATCAAAAACAATTGGAGCTTGAAGATATTATACATGTTATTGGTATTTCAAGAAATAATGCGTCTGAAGACTTTTCATATATGATGTCACTATTACAAAAGGAAATTGAAAGAAAAGTACCTCACGGGATAGGTGAAATTGGATTAGATTATTCATTTGGATCTAGTAATTTGAATGAATCTGAGAAAAACACTCTTAAGAAAAAACAGCAATTTCTATTTCGAAAACAAATACAAATAGCGAAAGATAATGATGTGCCAATTGTCGTCCATGCTGGGTATGGTAAGGATAAAGACATTGTCGATATTATAAAACAGGAACGAGCTCAAGATGTAGGTGGTCAAATTCATGGGTATATGTCTAATAAGGAGTTAGTTTCTGAACTCCTTGATATGGGTTTCTACTTTTCATTTGGGTATTTGCATATAATAGAAGAGGAATTAAAGAGGATAATTGAAATCACTCCATTAGAACATTTACTTATCGAAACAGATTCTCCCTATCATTTAATGAAATCTCCGAAAAAATTTATTCTTCCTGAAGATGTTGTTTTAGTAACTAATGAGATTGCTATTTTGAAAGAAGTTAAGACTGAAGTTTTAGCTAATCAGGTAATGAGAAATGCTAAAGAACTTTTTAAATTCTAGATTTAATTTTTAGGATTGATAATTGATTTAGCTGATTTTAAAATTGAGTTTTTTATTTTAAAATGGAACCATTAGTTAGTTATAATTAAGAGTGGGTATAGGCTCTATTGCTGAATAATTAAATAGCAAGTATCTATCGCTTGGGTGAATCTTTACCTGGATGACCTTCTAGCCCTTCAAGAGGAAGTGTGAGTCCTGAGCATCAGTTTCTTTTAACAAGACTAATAGTAATTCAGTTATAATGAAAAATTAAAATTTATTATATGCAGTATAGAATTCTTGGGGATACTGGTTTAAAAGTTTCGATTCTAGGATATGGCTGTATGCGTTTACCAATTAAAGATTCATCCAAGGCAGTCGTTGATGAGAGAGAAGCAATAAGATTAATTAGAATGGGTATAGATGGAGGGATCAATTATGTTGATACCGCTTATAGGTACCATGGTTCTAGAAGTGAGGTCATTCTTGGGAAAGCCTTGAAAGACGGGTATCGAGAAAAGGTTTTACTCGAGACAAAACTCTATACCCCAAAGCTACGAACCGCTAATGATTTTGATACGTTATTAGATGAACAATTGAACAAGCTAGCTGTGGATTGTATTGATATTTATCTTGTTCATGGAATGAGTTACAAAAGATACAAAAATATCATTGAAAAATTAAACATCTCAGAAAAAGCGCAAGAAGCGAAACAAGCTGGTAAGATAAAACACTTCGGATTCTCATCTCACGATAGTCCAGAGAACATCCGAAAACTAATTGATACTGGAATTTTTGAAGTAATTTTGGTTCAATATAATCTCTTACACAAAGACAATGATGAGATCATCAAATATGCTGCAGAGAAAGGACTTGGTGTTGTTCTCATGGGTCCAAATGCTGGCGGAAGGCTTGGATTAGAACCGGCTGGAAAAATGAGAGATTTGCTAACAAAAGGGAGGAATGACTTCATAGATCTAGGATTGAAATTTGTTTGGAGCAATCCTGGAGTGACTGTTGCTTTATCCGGCATGGGTTCTGAAGAGATGGTTAAGGATAATTTAGCGTTAGCTTCACAAGAAGAAGTCCAATTAAACGCTGAAGAACAACAAAGAGTGGAGAAGATCGCTCAAGGATACAAAGCAATAGCAGATATTGGTTGCACTCAATGTGGGTATTGCGAACCATGCGATGAAGGAGTGAGTATTAAATTAATCATGGATTTGCTCATGATTTCAGTTTGTTGTGCTGGGGATTGGGAAGATGCAAAAGCAAAATACAAAGCTATTGGCAACCATAAGAACTATCCTGGTGAAAAAGCTGATGCTTGTATTGAATGTGGGGTTTGTGAAACAAGATGCCCAGAAGAAATTCCTATTATTACTCGATTAAAACAAACCCATGATCTACTTACAGGTCTAGATTCATATAATACTTAGTGATTTGTTTTGTTTCCTATCTTCTCTTTTTCACTGGAACAGGTCTAATTCTTTTGCTGGATTTGGAACTTGTTTTAGTCTTCTTTTGAACTGGTTTCTTTTTCTTCTTCACTTCTGGTTTAGGTTTAAGAGAGCTTCCAGTTGTTGTTTTCTTTTTTGTAGTTTGAACTCTACTTGGTCTAGATGATACGGTTGATCTTGCAGGTAATCTTGGCATGGTTTTCTTTTGTGTTGTTTTTGCAGTTGTACTTCTTACTTTGGGTTTGCTTGCTGAAACTTGGATTTTTGATTTAACTTTAATTGGTTTCTCTACACTAATTCTCTTCTTTGCTGGTAATTTCCTAACTTGACTTCTTGACTTTATATGAGATGATTTTGAGGTAGTTCTAGTTGATATTTTAGAAATTGGTTTAGAAGGTCTTTTTAGAGTCGTTGTTTTCTTTACTGGTTTTTTCTTTGGTCTAGCTGATACTGGTCGTTGAGCAGGTTTTCTAGAAATAGGTTTAGATTTGATTCTCCCAACTGTTCTTGAAATCTTAACTTTGCTTTTCTTCTTTTTAGAATTCAACTCTTTTATCCGAATAATAGCATATCCTGCTTCTTCTCGAACTTTATCATCTATATCTTTGTTTAAAGCATGCTTCAAAAAAGATAATGCTCTAGCATCTCCAATTTTCGCTAATGCTTTTGCAGAATTTTTTCTAACAAATCTATCTGGATCTGATTTTAAAGTAGAAACTAATGCGCCTACAGCTCTTTTGTCACTTGACTCTCCTAGAATCCAAGTTGCTTTCTTGCGCACTCCGACATCTTTACTTTTCAAATTTTGAATTTCTTTTGTAATAGAAACTTTTTGCATTTGTATCCATCATTACTACATATCTTAAAGAACTAATTCATATTCATATCTTTGTGAAATGGATTCTTCATTCTTTTTTACAACCTATTAATATTATCTGTAATTTACTTTTGAAAATTATTATTGAGAAACAGACTTCTAGATATTAAGAGGATGTGTGAGTCCGAGCATCAATTTTTCTTGAATTGCTTGAAACAATATTAGAACAAAATAATTACTAGTTATAGGACATTACTGTAATAATAATTGTATAATAGAATCATGTAAAATTTTACATAGTAATGAGAAGAAACTGACCTACTGCTATACCCACCATAGTTTAGCTATGATAATTATGGTTTTTAATCTACATGTGGTAATAAAATGAAAGTTGTACTAATTCGACATGGGCAAAGCGAAGGAAATCTTGCTCAAGTGATACAAGGACAAAAGGATTATCCCCTTAGTAAGAAAGGTGCGGAACAAGCACAAAAAGCAGGGCAGGAATTGAAAGAAACCTATCATTTTGATAGAATCTATTCTTCTAATTTACAAAGAGCTGCAAAAACAGCAGAAATAATAGCTTCCTATTTTAATATTACAGAAATAACATTTACAGAGAAATTAAGTGAACTAAATTTTGGTTCCTTTCAAGGCAGGAAATCTTTGGAATTAACTGATGAGGAGAAAGCATATCTCAATTCTTGTTGGGAGAATACCACAAAACATTATCCTGGTGGAGAAACTGTTGAAGAATTATCTACTCGTGTTAAAGAAGTCTTTTCAGAGATAACTAATTCCAATGCAGAAAATTCAACTATATTAGTTGTGAGTCATAGAAGAACTCTTTTTTGTTTTCTAAAGCAAATTCTTGGTACGGTACCTATTGTTACTGACGAATGGTTCAAGAATTGTTCTGTCAATGAGTTGATACGCGATAAATCCACTGGCAAATGGCAATTGATTAGATTTGATAATAAATATTTGAAAGATTTCTAAATGATCTACTGCCTTATCAGCTAAATTTTTCTTGGTTCATTTCTTCTTATAAAAAGAATCAAGTATTACAATTCTTTTTATTGTTAATTTTATCTACTGAATACTTACCACCTAAGTGCGTCCTTCCCGCACCGGACTTCTAGACCTTCAAGAAGAAGTGTGAGTCCTGATCATCTTTTTTTTTGCGAAAAGTAAATGAATTCGAAAAACAATATGGCAATATTCTTTCGGTGTGGGTACCATCATG
>JAHLVZ010000161.1 GCA_019058165.1 Candidatus Heimdallarchaeota archaeon | reverse complement strand
CTATTAGAACATCAGTAGCATTTCCTGGAGTATTCAAGTGACTTAATTCCACTACAGGGTCTCTCAATGAACCATCAAGAATATAGAGTCCATCATCTCTTTCAGCAGCAAAAACTATTTGTCCTTCTACATCAATTCCTAGGGTTTTGTTGGAATTCCATTCAAATGTTAACCAATCTAAATTGTCTATATCTTGACCACCTGCTAATTTAATTGAACGGAATGAAGTTGAATTATAAACTGTATAATATATCAAGTAGCCTTGTATATCAATATCAGTTACTAATCCATCTGTGCTAATAGAGTCTCTATATACAGTGCTGGCCAAAGTGTATGGATTGCTTGCGTTGTAAGAGTGAATCTTTGGTGTACCACCTATGAAACCAATATAAACGCCATCTCCATCCACTTTAACAGAACCGATATGATTTGAGTAATCACGAGAACTCATTAGTTCCATATTAGCAGAATCAGAAATGTTCAATATAAGAAATGTCTGTGCATCATCAGTTGTGTTGTATCCACCAACATAGGCTTTTCTTCCTTGCACATCTAAACCTCGAACAGGTTGAATTGTTGGGTAAAAATCTAGGATTTCTACAGCATAATCACGGGCATTCCTAATCGTTCCAGTCCCCCAACCTTCAGCAGTTGTAGAACTGTCATCATTATAGTTTTCATCTATAAAATCCTCAAAATAGTTTACTAAACCATTTGGAGAAAGATTATTCCAGATATCACTTCCGTTTAGACCAGATGCAGTTAACGTAAAAATATTGGTTAACGGAAAAAGAGAGAGCAGGAATAATGCCAGAATTTTTCGTTTAGTATTAATCATAAATCATTCTTCCCTTAAAGGATTTCAAATAAGTACATAAGCTCCCAAAAAAGATAAAAGCATATTGTATTTCAACACCTAAATAGGACTTTATCTTCTTAAAATAAAACAAAAATCCAAGGATTTTTAATGTCAAGTTATTATTCTTAAAGAGAGATTCCTTCGGGGTGTTCAAGATTAGTTTAGGTGAATATACAGGAAAAGATTTCAGAGCATTCATTGTCAAAATCTCAGGAACAGAAGCCAAGATGTTCGCTGAAGACAGAATTATGATTGGTTATTCAAAAGCAGATGGTCTACTTGATGAAAGCTTGACAAAGGATGATTTTCGAGAAATTGTCCATAAAGAGTATTTCCCAAAAGAAGAAAATAAACGACGAGCTGGACAAATCGCCGGTGATTTTTGGCGATTTATTCGTGAAATGGATATTGAACACTACGTCTTAGTTCCTACCAAAGAAGGATTCTATATTGGGAAAGTTGTTGGACCAGCCATTTATGATGAAATGAGGATTTTCAATGATACAGCCTATCAGCGAAAAGTTCAATGGTTAAACAATAAGGAACCAATTATTTTAGAAAAAACACCAGAAGAAGTACAAACTAGACTCAAAACCGTGCAATCAGTTATCGATGCGAGTGACCTGTACCAAGAGATTGAATTTGCAATGAGGATTTCATGAGCTAATATTTGGATTCCTTTTTCCGGTGAAATTCACCACTAAGATGACTCCTAGAAACGCACCAGCGATTGCTAGGTTAATAATCATATTAGATCTGAAAGATTGATCATGATCTATTGTATATGAAAAACTTGCACTATTTGTAGTGTCTGCATTATATAATACGATGTAGAATGTATCAGACCCTAATGGTTCAAATTCGGTTGAAAATATAGTGGTTACGGGCCCCCATTCTCGCTCATAATAATTCTTTGAAGGATAAGCATCTGATTCATAAATTTCAACGTATATTTGACCACTTGACATAGTTATAGAGATAGTAGCTGTATCATCATCATGCATTTTGAGAGATATAACTTCTTCTCCAAGAGGATTCAAAGTTACAGTATCTGAGATAACAACACCAGTTACCAATATCGTAATGCTAAACATCAACACAAGGAAAATGATTAATCCCATGAAATTTAACCAGAGTTTTTTTGTTTTTCTTTTCATTTTGATTCCTCCTAGGCATTCAATATTGTTCCACATTTATTACAAAAATCGCTTCCTTCTATTATGGTAGCTCCACAATTCGGACAGAACTTTCTTTTCTTCTTTTTGGATACCTTTGGACTTGGTTTTTCCCGAATTATTTCTCCTTTCGCTAATTTCTGAGCGGTCAAATATTTTTCATAATTCCTACTAGAACTCACTTTCAGCCAGATCATAGTCAACAAAGTGCCTACCCACAAAACGTAACCAATTGGAAAGAAGAAATTGATAACTAATCCTCCAATAAAGAATGACCAGAGAATTACAAATGCTCCCTTATTCGGTGAGTGATTCCACCGAAACAAAACACCTCGAGAACTTTTATGATACCCTTTCTCCTCAGCGTAACCTATGAAGCAATCCGGGCAAAAGAATTCATAATCATATTCATAGTCACTTCTACCGCGATAGGTTCGAATAAGTCGAGAGCTTACAACCTCTTGAAAGGTACACTCACGACAGATAGACTTCGAACAAGTACTGCAATTATGAGTTTCCCCCTTATTGGTATGAATATAACACTTTGCCATGTAAGCAAGTCCTACAAAGTTTAATATTGATTAGGAAAAAGTGATTTTAAAATTTATTTGATTAAAAATTAATCCGTTGGAATTTCTAATTCTCCAAAATAAGTTGGAGCATTCTTCGGTTCTTTCCCTTTTAGATGGCTTTTGTAGTGGGCATAAGTTAAAGGTGTACCTTCTCGAATGATCTTTCCGCCGACTACTTTCGCTACAAATAAGGTATGAGTTCCACAATCAACGGAATCTTTGACAACAGCTTCCAAGTAACCCAAGCTATTATCATAAACAATAGGCGCACCAGTAATGAAGATTTCACAATGAATTGGATCCTTAAATTTGTCATAATTCTTTCCTGAGCGGAAACCAAAACGTCCTATGAACTTCATAGGAGTTTCTTCTGATAGGACAGATGCTGTGAAAACTTTACTATGTGTTATGAATTCATGCGTGTAATTATCTTTAGCAATACTCACAGCAATCATTTGAGGGTTAGATGAAATTTGGAAAACGGTGTTAACGATTAACCCGTTGTATTTCCTTTCTTTCTTAGAGCAAAGAACAAACAAACCGTAGCTAATTAATCGAATGCTCTTGTAAAGTTCTACTGTCATAGTAACTAACCCATTCTTTTCCAATTTCTTTCTGTCTTCTGATAATTCACATTCGGACATTAAAAAATTGTGCTAGATATATGATTTTCTCATTTCATCAACTAATACTAATTTTTATAGGAGAAGAATTCACCAACAGACTAGGAAGCAACTATGTCACCAACACTAAAGTACACAATATCCTTACTCAGGAAATACTTGAAACCCTACATTGGGCAAGTAATTCTTCTAGGATTTCTTTTAGTGTTGTATAATGGCATCCAAATTGCAAACCCACAAGTTATTCGATTTTACATAGATGCGGTTTTTGCAGAAACGTTAGATTCAAAAGCGATCTTATTTGCATCACTAATGTATATTGGTTTTAGCCTCATTCATCGATCAGTTTATGTTGTTATAAGATATTTAAGTCAGAAACTTGCTTGGGCAACAACTAATGATTTGCGAGTTGATTTAACAAATCATTGCATGAACTTGGATATGACTTTTCACAACCAATATAAAACAGGGGAAATGATAGAAAGAATCGATGGAGATGCATCTTCTCTCTCAGAGTTTTTCAGTACTTTTTCGATTTACTTCTTTGGGAGCCTTATCTTACTCATTGGAGTATTGACTGCAGTCTTTATTGAGAAGTGGGTATATGGAGTACTTTTCCTTGGATTCGCCTTTTTAGCATTAATTGCCTTCTATTTTGTAAGAAATGTCTCCTCTCCGTTATGGAAAAAGGCAAGGGAATCAACAACAGCATTATTCGGACACATTGAAGAAAGTGTTTCCGGTCTTGAAGACATCAAAGGAAATGGTGCTGATGAGTTTCTCATGAAGAGATTTCATGAAGTATCACAAACAGACTTTAAAAATAAAAACAAGGCAATGATTGTCTCAAGAACTTATTATGCAATAAATGTAGCAATGAGAGCAATCCTAAACATAGGAATATTAGTCGTAAGTTACTATCTCTCTTCATTCTTGGAGACAGATGCAGGAGTAATTTATCTCCTCTTAACATATGGAACCAATTTATTATGGCCACTAAGATTGTTACTCTGGCAAATTGAGCAATTACAAAATTCGTTAGCAAATGTTGAGCGAATAAACGAATTCTTTCAAATTGAAACGAAAATCATTGATGATGGAGAGATAATATTTCCTGAAGGAAAAGTCAGTCTCGCTTTTGATAACCTTGATTTTGGTTACTCAGAAAACTTGGTATTGAAGGATATCTCGTTTAATTTAGAACCGGGAAGAACAATTGGATTGGTTGGACAAACGGGGAGTGGAAAAACTACGCTCGCTCGTTTAGTCTTTAGACTCTACGACCCAAAAAGTGGAAAAATAAGAGTTAATGGCATTAACACGAAAAACTTTCCACTCAAAGAATTGAGAAGTAATGTTGCTTATGTTACACAAGATGTTGAATTATTCAAAGCATCAATCAGAGATAATGTGACGTTTTTCGACAAAGAAATACCTGAGGAAATAATACTAGACATTTTCAAAGATATAGGTTTAGAGAAATGGTACAATAATTTACCAAACGGACTTGAAACGATAATAAAATCAGAAGAATGCGGCTTATCCGCTGGAGAAGAACAACTCCTAGCATTAACTCGAGCATTTCTGAAAGATCCAAAGATAGTAATCTTAGATGAAGCATCCTCTCGACTTGATCCTGCAACAGAACGACAAATCGAGATTGCCCTAGAAAAACTGCTTCATGGAAGAAGTGCGATAATAATTGCTCATCGATTAACCACTCTCTACAAAGTTGATGACGTTCTCATCTTGAGTAATGGTGAAATGATGGAATATGGCTCTCGAGAAGATTTAGCGAAGAATCCCAAATCACAGTTTTCACAATTATTACAAAAAGGTATGGAGGAGGTTCTCCAATGAAGGTCTGGCGGTTATCTGGAAAATTAATGGGATTTAGAAAAGGCTACATAACCGGTAGTTTCTTCTCTGCAATTGCCTGGCTCCTTGCAAGATTCACAATAAGTTTTGGTCTGCAAGAATTAATAGATGCCATCCTGGGAGACCAAACCATCTTAGACATGTCCGTAAGAAATCTCTTCATTACCCTTCCCTTCACATTTCTGACTGCTTTCGTTTTAGGCGCCATCATGGATGTTGTTTTGTGGTATTTCTTCACAACCTGCGAAGTTTTAGTGCGAAGAAACATTATGCGTGGCTTATTGAAGAAGCCAGGAGCAATAGCCTTGCCAAGTACTTCTGGGGAATCTATCTCGAGATTTAGGGGTGATGTTGACAACGTTGTGAGATTATCCTACAGAATTTCGTTAAGACTAGGTTTTCTAATCTATACAGGAGTGGTCTTAGCCTACATGTTCTACATAAATGGAAAAGCCACCAGTCTAGTATTCATTCCTTTATTATTAATCCTAGTAATAGGTTTAACCGGAAGAAGAAGAATAGATAAACTACGAAAGAAAAGAAGAAAGGCAACAGCAGAGGTAACAGATACTCTCGGAAAGATATTCGGCTCAATTCAAATCTTCAAAGTAGCTGGGTCTGAGAAAAACATCTTGAATCACTTCAAAGGAAAATGTGATAACAGAAAAACCGCAATCGTAAAAGAAATGGTGTTCATAGCATTAATTGATGCAGTTTACTTGTTTGCTATTAGTTTGGGAATGGGATTAATCCTTCTCTTAATTGGTCCCGCTATGCATATTGGAGCATTTACTTTAGGGAATCTCTACTTCTTCCAAACACAATTGTGGTGGATTGGTGACACCATCTGGATGCTCGGGGATTTCATTCCGATGTATCAACAAGCAAAAGTGTCCTATGGAAGAATCTTAACACTCATTCAGAACCACGAAGAAAGTGCAACAGCTTATGATATAGTAATCC
>JAHLVZ010000160.1 GCA_019058165.1 Candidatus Heimdallarchaeota archaeon | reverse complement strand
AAGCTACAGTGAAAACCCTCTGGGATGAAGAAGAAGAGATTTCTGGAGCAAGTTCCGGTATGGATATTAATTTCTTATTGAAGGGTGAAGCCGAGGAAGATTTGTTAAGAGGTGCTGTAATTGGTCTTGAGAAACAAATTCCATCCTCAAAACCAAGAATACAAGTTCGTTTACTTTATCTTGGCGTTCAACCACTCGTTTTAGGAAATATCCTGATTCTACATGTCGGATCAAATAATGTCGAAGCTGAAATAGAATCCATTGAAAAAGTTCACTTGAAGAATAGTAAATATAAGAATACACCCCGGGATATCGATGGAAAACCAATCATGGTATTCACAGAAGAAGTAGCGAGTGTAATAGTACAAACGAAGAATCCAATCGTCGCTGAAAAACAAAGTGAGATTCCCAAATTAGGTAGAGTTATACTTCGGAAGAAAGGTAGAGTAATCGCTGCTGCAGTTGTTGAAGACATTCTTGACTAGATAATAGTAGGTCAAATAATATGCAAAAGAGCAAGTCAGATTCTTCAAACGATAAACAATCATTTATTGATTTACATTTACATACCACTGCGTCAGACGGAACATTTTCTCCAAATCAAGTTGTTAAAGTTGCTTTAGAATTAAAACTGAAAGCAATAGCAATAACAGATCATGACACTGTTGGGGGAATTAAAGAAGCATTAAAGGCAGCGGAAAATGAACCTATTGAGGTTATCCCTGGTATAGAATTTAGTACCGAAATAAATTCTGTAAGTATTCACATTGTAGGGTTATACGTGGATTTTCAAAACAAAGAACTTTTGGAACTTACACATGAAATCCAAAATGCTCGAGAGATTAGAGCTAAAAAAATAATAGAAAAAGTCAATTCTCTGAAAACTGGTCTAGAAATAACATTTCATGAGGTTTTGGAATTGTCTGATGGATTAATTGGAAGACCCCATATTGGTGAAGTTATGATAAGGAAAGGTTTTGCGAAAACAATGAATGAAGTTTTCGAGAAATTTCTGAAGCGGGGTGGACCTTGCTATGTTCAACGATTCAAACTGTCACCAAAAGAAGCCATTGAGTTTCTGAAAAAGATTGGGGCTATTCCAATTATCGCTCATCCAGGTCATATCTCAAGTAAGATAAATTTAGATTTATTTATTGCTGAACAAAAACAACATGGCTTAATGGGTATAGAGGTATACTATCCTTCACATACTAAAGAACAAGTAAAACTCTATAGAGAATTAGTGAAAAAACATGATCTTCTAGAAAGCGGAGGAACTGATTGTCATGGCAAGCTAAATGAAGGACCTTTCATAGGGAGATTGGACATACCCTACTCTTTATTGATAAAGATAAAAGAACGAAGAAAAAAAGAATAACTAAATCACTTTTTTTCGAACAACTACCAGAATTTCCTCGCCTGAATCAATTAACCCAGCATCACTTGATATTCTCTTTTCAATTTCTAACAAATTATTCCAAGCTTCTTCATTTTCGCGGAGTTTCGTCATGACTTTGGAATCTTTCAAATTAATACTATTTACTGCAAACATTTCCAGAATTTCACAATCATATTTCTCTAAGAATCCTGAGAGTTCTTTACTTGTGAAAGCATAATAAGCAGGTTCATCAGGGAATTCTTCAAATTGCTTATAATGGGTATCAAGCATTTCCCAGATCCCAGACTTAGTTGTGGAGACAAGTTTTTTCGTTTTCTTCTCTCTAATTAGAGAACGAAGATAGGCAATTTTGTTTTTAACAGTGAATAATATAGGTGCTCCAATTTTGGTAACACGAACTATTTCATTGAAGAACTTGTTTCTTTTTTCACAAGTATATGATAAGGTGCTGAAGAGACTCATTGTCATATCAAAGGAATCATTTTGAAAATGACTCAGATCATAAACCTCATCAACAATAGCAAATTGATCTATTTGAGAGATTACACCTAGGGTTTCAAATTTCTTTCGAGTAGTTTTTATTTGTTCCTCTGAGATATCTGCAATGACTAATCTTCTATTTGCTTGTGCAATTATTTCTGAGAAAATTCCTGGGTCCAAACTAATATCTAGAATCAAGCTATCTTCAGGTGGCATATATTTCTGTATACAATTTGAGATTATATCATAATTGAAAGAACCGGGGGTATTTCTATAATAGTTAGTAAACCAGTCCAAATCATTTCTTTTATCAATAAAATGTTTCAGAAATTCTTTATTAAAGGCCATTTTGTATCCCTCAGAAAATATTATTATACAATAATACATTACACTTAAAATTAGTTTGCTCTTTTACAGCATAAAAGAGGTTGCCAAAGTGTCTAAGAAAAAGAAGCAATCAAAGGAAAATGAAAAAGTAAAACAAATAAGACCAACTATTGATGAATATTTCACAGCTATGGCTGAACTTGTTTCCACTAGATCAACATGTTTACGAAGACAATTTGGTGCGGTGATTGTACAAAATAATCACGTTATCTCAACTGGCTATAACGGAGCTCCTAAAGATATGCCTCATTGTATAGAAATTGGATGTTTAAGAGATGAACTCGGAATACTAAGTGGAACACAACATGAGATTTGTAGAGGAGTTCATAGTGAACAAAATGCAATCATACAATGTGCAATACATGGTGAATCAACAAAAGATGGTACGATGTATGTGACTGGTTTTCCATGCAAGATATGTGCGAAAATGATAATTAATTCTATGATTAAGCGAGTAGTTATCTCTGGTCAATATTCTGATACAGAAGGAATAGAATTGTTGAAGGAAGCAGGTGTGGAAGTACTTATTTTAAAAACTAGTCCAAAAGTAATTCTCATACAAGTTATTGGACTAAAATCTTCAAGACAAAACGTACCTGACTTATTTTAATCAAATTGGTAAAGTCCCAACAAGCTCGAAGTGATTTCTTTTCCGAATAAATATTACAGCAATATTTTGTTCTAATAAGCGTTTTTTCAATTCTATATCATTTGTTACTATCACACATTGGGATCTATTTTCTAATGCATATTCTACAATCTTATCATCAATAGTTATATCATCAGTAAGATCAAATTCAACTATCTGTAAGGACTCAAGTAATTTCCTCGCAAAAAGGATTTTACGTGACATTTTAGGTTTTTCAGCTAGAAATTCTAATTCTTTTAAGCATGCCGAGAGAAAAACCACTTCATGTTTCTGGGGAACAATCCTTTCAATCTCCTTAGTAACATTAAATTTCCCTTCAGAAGCTAACAAAAGAATATTTGTATCTAGCACAATATAAAGAGTCAAAATATTGCCTCCCTAAAAGAAATCACTCATTGAGTAATTCCAAAACCAATGAGTCTAAAACGATTTGCAATACGTCTTGAAACCGCTACTCGAGTATTTTTCTCAGCAGAGACGGGTCTAGCAAGTTTTATAATAGCTATATTGCCTTTCCCAATACTTGTAATAACTCCTAAAGTAATTGCAGTCCAAACATTGAGCATAAGTTGTTCACCAACTGCCAAATTCTTTACTTTAGTTCTTTCCTCCAAACCAACAACATAATCCATTAGTTTAACTTTTAAACTCAATTCATCTAATACTGGTGGAAGTTTATCGGGAGTACCAATTATGTTTCCAACTAGATTATCAGAACGAGTGTAAGCAGGATCAATTTCTGTACGTATAGACATTAATCCTCCAGGTTTCGCTTCTTTGACTTTACCAAGAGTTCCTGCATGAATACTTGTGATTTTTGTTTTTACGGGAATGTATTGTTTGTTAATTCTTGCTCCAGGAACAATTTCGATGTCATCCCCTTCTTTCAAAACACCTTGAATGATAGATCCTCCAAGTACTCCACCTAAGAGATCTTTCGGAGCAGTCCCCGGTTTATTAACTTCAAAAGATCGTGCAACGAACATTCGAGGTTCAACTTTTTCATCTCTTTTCGGAGTTTTAACAACATCTTCAATTGTTTTAACTAAAATATCCAAATTCGCACCATGAACGGCACTCATTGGAATAATTGGTGCTCCTTCTGCAACAGTTCCTTTTACGAAAGCTTTGATATCAGTATAGCTCTTATTCGCTTCAGCTTCTGTAACAAGTTCAACTTTGTTTTGAACGATAATAATATTGGTTATTCCAACTGCATCCATCGCAGCTAGATGCTCTCGAGTTTGAGCTTGAGGACATTTTTCATTGGCTGCAATAACTAAAATCGCTCCATCAAAGATTGCAGCACCTGTCAATAAGGTTGCCATTAAAACTTCGTGTCCGGGTGCATCAACAAAAGAAATCCTGCGTTTTACTTTGGTTTCAGCTTTACATTTCGGACAAATAGCTTCAGTTGACCATTTGCTATCTTCAGGACATTTGGAACAATAACGGATATCAGTATCAGCATATCCTAATCGAATAGTAATTCCTCGTTTTAACTCCTCAGAATGAGTATCAGGAAAAGTTCCTGTCAAGGCTTTCACAAGCGTTGACTTTCCATGGTCAACATGACCAATGGTTCCGATATTGACTTCTGCTTGTTTCCCAGTAGAATAGGCATCTGGGTCTATTTCCACTTCTTTTTTAGAGGCTTTAACTTTAGAGGTTTTAGTTTTAATGGTTTTAGCTTTTTTGGCTTTAGATTCTTTTTTGATCTTTGGTTCTTCAGTAGTCTTAGGTTCAGTTTCTTTTACCTCTTTGAGACTACTTTCGGGAGTAGTTTTTTCGCTCTCGCTGACAGTAGTTTCTGTTTTTGACTCTTCTTTTGGTTCGGAAGTGGTTTCTTTACTCAAAACGATTCTATTCTCCAGTTATTATTATCCTGTAATTAATTCATCTATCTTCTTCTTACCCATTTCAACGATTCTAACATTCACTTGATAGATGTCGTCACTTATAGTATTTCCCCTTACTAATTTTCTCTTCCTGAGTCCGCGTTCTTTGATTCGAAAACCTTGACCGTCTGTGGTAAGGATCCTTTTACGGATAGGACCATCAAGATTGCTTTTCATTGGAAAACCATCTTTATCACTACCACCAGTGATTTTGAAAATGTAGCCTGGGAAACCAATTGGGCCACCCTCAATTTCTTCACTAATTTTTTTACCAATAAGTAAAGTAGCTTTTCCTCCTTCGACTATAGTTTTAAAGCTTTTACCAGATTTTGGGTCGCCAATGTTTAATTGAAATTTTGCCAATTATATTTGCTCCTTGTTCTTTACTAGATTGATATGTTCAGTCACATCTCTCTAATTACATAACGATTGCGATTGAAAAGGATTTATATTTTTATTGATGGTTCTTCTTCAAATTTTGCTTTATAAAAAAATTCCGATTTCATGGATTTAGTTTAGTACAGTGATTTTTGCTAGAATTTTATCGATAATTTCCATGTATTCAGTATCTTTACTCACGATTTCTTGGATATCAGTATAATACTTTTTCAAGATGGTAGGCATTGCTTTCTGATGAAATAGTAACTCAATAGCTTGAATTCGATCTCTAAGCACAGCTGCTCCTTCAAAATTTTGTTTCTCTGTTTCTATCTTCATTAAACCCTTAAGTTTAGTTATAACCCCAGTTCCTTTATTCTCCAATTCATTGATGAAATCAGCAATTAGTTCCAGATATTTTCGCTTATCAAAAGCACCGTTTTTACAGGGAGCTTGGCAATGCTTCAGTTTTTCTTTAAGACAAGAAGGATAGAATTTGCCATTAAGCTTTATTGGATTCTCATTATTGCAGATAGGAATTATTCTCAGAAAACCATCTATTGCTAAATCTATAGGTGATCCAACATTGAATGGTCCAAAAATAAAACTCTCAGGTAAAAGGATTTGGTAACTTGTAAGGACTCTTGGTATTTCCTCACCAAGTGTTATCTCAATAAAAGGATATTTCCAATGACTTCTATTAATTGAAGGACGGAAAGCAGAGATCAAGCATCCTTCCAAAGTATATGCTTCTTCACCATTCTCAGTGACAATATACTTCACTTGCTTGGTTGTGTTTATTATTTTGCTTTTCTTTTTTCTTTCTTTATTATAAACCATAGAAGGAAAATTATCCAAATGCTTCTGTGTATAGTCCCAAGTAAATTTAGGAATGGGG
>JAHLVZ010000159.1 GCA_019058165.1 Candidatus Heimdallarchaeota archaeon | reverse complement strand
TACTATAACTTTGTAAAGATGCTGATATCTTGGTCCTCTTGTTTTAGAAATCCTTATCCGCTCCTTGCTTATATCCAATAACTTTGTTTTTTCTACTTTGATTTCTTATATATGTGTTATTATTTTGGTAAAAATCTCTTTTTTTTTAAGAGATCTTTCATCTATCGTCGAGCCCACAATTCTACGCCCAAAACTTTTTGTTTTGCAACTAAGATTCTTGGGTAATAATTTTCTGCGGGGAACACTCCCTCGGGAAGGGTTGAGATTTCTTCTAACTTGAAATTTCCTTTCCTCAAATCTGTCTTGTTATCTCCGAGAATGATATAGAGTTTTGCTCCGGCAATTAAATAATCACAACTTGAACCTTCGGGTGGTTCTAAACTCAACATAGTTTTCACTACTTTCGTTAATTTCGGAGGAAGATCAATTAAAACTGGTGCATTTAAATCTATTTCAGTTTTTGTTACAGTCTTCTTTGGTGGTGTTGTTTTCTTAGCAGGTGGTTTTGCTTTGGGTGGTGTTTTTGCCTTAGAGACAAATTTTGGTGGTGCCTTTATAGCTGTATTTTTTGTAGGAGCTGGTTTTGGTATTTCTGCTGGTTCAGCGTCTCCATGAAATCCTCCAAGAAATTCCATAATTGGGATAAATTCTTGATCTATTCCCTCTGTCTCTTCAACATGCTTTGTTTTATAGGCATGCTGCAATCTTAGTGCAGAAGCTTTTCTCGCTGATGCGAATTTTTGCACAATAGAAACTTTTGCACCTTTGAAGATATAGTTGATGTGGTGCGTGTGAGAAACAACAATAACTAAAGATGATGAAGTTAATTTTATATCACTTGTTTCTACTTTGATATCTTCCCCTTCTTCGTCGATAATATAACAGTCTAGTAACATTTTCATCACTTTCAATAGCACTAATAAGAATTAGTGGTATTTACCTTAAAAAAAGACTTTCGTTTGCGTCAATTTTCACCCATACTAAACACTAATAACACTTGGAAACGCAATTTTCACTAGTAATAATATGATGAAAACCATATCAGGTGAGAAAAATTTTGCAAACAGTGGATAGAAAAAAGGTCGCAGAAGATGTCCTCGCACTAATAGAACAACAAGGTTACAAGAAAGCAAAAGATATGTGGAATTTCCTATTCACAGATCCAGAAATAGAAGGGACAATAAAAGCTGCAAATCGTTTAGCAGTAAAGTATCTAAATTATACTGATCACGGATTAGATCATGTTGCTATTGTAAGCAGAAATGTGCTAGAAATACTGGCTATAACAAAAGATGAAATTATTCCAGCATTTATCCGACAAGATTTAGGAGACAGTGATGATGTTGCAGTTATTTGTCTCGCTGCGAGTTACCTCCATGATGTTGGTCACATCATTCATCGCGAGTACCATGAATTGACTTCCTCATATATGATAAAGGACCTTCTCTATGATAAATTGAAGAAAATGTATTCTGATGTCGATAAACGCATAGAGATTCTTTCTCACATCCAGCATGCTGTCCTCTCTCATGATGATGAAATAAAATGCTTAACTCCAGAAGCAGGTTTTGTTACCATTGCTGATGGTTTAGATATCTGCGAAGGTCGAAGTCGCAAACCCTATGATTTGGGTAAAGTGGATATTCATTCTATTTCTGCCCTAAGCATTTCAAAGATTGAAATCAGAAAAGGAACAAAGAAGAAACCTTTGCGAATTAATGTTTATATGATGTCTGAAGCAGGTGTCTTTCAAGTTGAAGAAGTTTTCCTGCCTAAGTTAAGAACATCTGGTTTAGCTGAAGAAGTAGAAATCAATACTCTAGTAAATGGAAAACCACTTGCTTTGTCGCAAGTTTTACGAATGTATAAGAAATTTGAGGACTAATCGATTCGCCAATAAGGTTTTAATATATTCTTGAGCTCATCGAGAGTATTCTTTAATTGCCCCTTACTCCCACTTGAGGATAGATTTGACTCTGCTTCTTTACTGAATTCATAATCAGGAATCAAAGGTGAAACGCTTGCAAGAAATGCTTGTCCGAGTTCATTAAACTTATATCCACCTTCCAGTGTCATCACTATTTTTCCTTCACAAACTTCTTTGGCTAAGTTGGAAATTCTTTCCATTATTACTTGGAAACCTAAAACAGATTGTCCAAGATAACCATAAGGATCACCTAGTAATCCATCATATCCCGTGGATACAAAAATTACTTCTGGTTTATACTCTCGAACTACTGGTATAATTACTCTATCAAAAGCAGTAAGATACTCTGTATCTCCAATTTCCATAGGCAAAGGAACACAAACATTAAATCCCTCACCTTCCCGTTCACCAATCTCTGTCGTTCTTCCTTGAAATGGAAAACTAAATTTAGGGTCAGCATGAAGGGATAGTGTTAGTACATCACTTCTATCGTAAAACAAATCAGCCATTCCATTTCCGTAATGATTATCTATGTCAATAATCGCGATTCTCTTGATCTTCTGTACTTTTGTTAAATAATTAGCAGCAAACGCACCATTATTGAAGAAGCAGAATCCCATAGCATTACTACGTGTGGCATGATGTCCTGGAGGGCGAGCTAATGCATAAGCAACACTGTTAGGTTGTTTTATGGCAATTTCTGCAGCAAGTTTTGCTCCACCAACTGCCCGAAGTCCTGCTAGAAAAGTGAACTCATTTGTTATGGTATCACCGGTAATAGCAGTTACACCAACCATGCTTCCATGCTTCACGGTATCTACTAATTGCTCTGTGTGAATGGCGTATAGGTCTTTTTCTTTCACTGCTTCTGGAGAAGCCATTTTTACATTTGGACTGTCTAATAAACCGGTTTCTTTAATTGCTTTTTTTATAATTTTTAATCTACGTGGGCTTTCAAGAATTTGTGGCATTTTATGTTTGTAGTAATCTTCGTGTTCTATGAAAGTGAGCAATTAGTTCTAACCTCTCAAGATAGGTGATTATAGTTTTTGATGGGTGTATTTTCACACATAAGCTATTTTATCTTTGTGGATGAAATCAGGTAATTTCTGTCTCTACAGCTCTTTTTATTCTTTAATAGCTTTTTCAGCTAAAATTAGAACTATTTCTATTTGTTCCTTCGCTGTTCCTAGATAATTTCCTGGTGAATCAAATATCTCTTTCAAATCCTTTTCGGAAATGAATTCAATTATTTCCTTGTCTTTTTTGAGCACTCCAAACAATTGGGCATTCTTTTCTACTGCGATCATGGAATTTTTTCTAAGCAATTCGTGGGCTTCTTGTCTATTCATTCCATTATTTACTAATTCAGTCATCACAGCTTCTGCCATGACCAACCCCTTAGTGATGTCAAGATTTTTCTTCATTTGTTCTGTTTTCACAACTAAACCAGAAATAACAAAATCAAAATCCACGAGCATTTGATCGATTGTCATGAAAATCTCTGGATAAATGTACCTTTCACTTGCACTATTGGCTAAGTCTCGTTCATGCCAAGTTATTATGTTTTCTAAAGCTGGGGTAGTATATCCTCTCATTATCCTTGCTAGGGCACTCATTCGCTCACTTCTCTCAGGATCCCTCTTATGGCTCATTGTGCTAGAACCGACTTGTTTATCGGATCTGAAGGGTTCTGCAACTTCTCCTATTTCTGTTCTTGAAAGGTTTCTAATCTCTGTTGCGAATTTATCTATGGAACAGGCTAGTAGTATTAATTCAAGAAAGATTTCTGCCACTACCTCTCGAGAGACTAATTGATGGGTAATCACAGCTGCTTTTATGCTTAACTTTTCCATTGTGATTTGAACAATTCTATCCGCATGAACGCCATATGCAGCTCTTGTGCCAACGGCTCCTGAGAGTTTCCCAACAACATTCTCCTCTTTAAGACGTCTTATGTTGCCAAGATGTCTTACAAGTTCTTCCAACCAAATCGCGATTTTATGTCCGAAAGAATACGGTACCGCTTGAGAACCATGTGTTCTACCAATACAAACGGTTTCTTTATGCTCTGTAACAATTCCAATTAGGTTCTTTATAGCTTTTACAATCCGATGTTCAATTAACATTAAAGCTCCTTTGGTTCTCAGAGCTTCTGCGGTATCTATAATATCATTACTTGTTGCTCCAAGGTGAATGTATCTCCCATATTCTCCACATTGTTCTGCAAAAGCTCGAATAACTGAAGCAATATCATGATAGATTTCTTTTTCAATTTCATCTACCCGCTTCAATTTCACGTATTTTGCAGATGCCTTCTTCTCGATTTCTTCTGCTGCTTTCTTTGGGATATTCCCAACCATTGCATGTGCGTGTGCAATTGCTGCTTCTACTTTCAGTAATAATTCTAAGCGGTTTACTCGAGAGAAAATTTTTCTCATTTCTTTGCTCCCATACCGCCAATCTATCGGGTGTAAACAGTCGCATTTTTTCATAGACATTGTTCTCATACATCCTTTTTTGCAACATGTAAACTTACTAGTTTGTTTTTAAAACTGTTTCTTGTCCTTATAAAAAAGACAATTAGTCAGTTTTTTATCAGTTGAAATTTTCCTTTCGTAAATAACTTGAAGGAACCACGTATAGCTGCTAAAATTCCTATAATTATACTAGCAAGAAACAGAATTGATGGGGTAAAATACCTATCAATTGCTAAATGCCAAAAACTAAAACCAAAGAATAATCCTATTGCTACCAGAACACTAGCACTGGTTAGAATGGACTTCTTTGTATAATAGGTAAACGTACCAATCAAAGCTACCAATATTATCGGCATGTAATAAGCACTATAGAATTTGTAAACCCCTCTTGGCATAAGTATGTGTGTTAAAACAGTGTAAATTGCTATCCATTCAAAGAATTCAACATTGTCAAGTTTCTTTCGATTAGTACGCCAGAACAAGAATATAGCAATAATACTTGCTGCGAGAATCATCAAAAACATTGAATTAATACCAAAAGCAATGAAATTCACAAACCAATCCGCCATATTCAATTGCTTGAATGACCACGAAAGTTGTATTGTATTATTTATTATTGGTTCAACAATTTCAGATCCTAAACTCAGGAATTGCCCTGGAAACAACAAATGTGCTCCGTAATGAATAGGTGTGATCAAAATCCAAGGTACAGAACAACACAAACAAATGACTACATAATAAATTGCTATCATTATACTTTCTAGCAATCCTTTCTTTACTCCTTCATTTTTGACTTTTTCTCCTAGCATTATCATAAAAAGCGGATACGTGAAGAACATAGCATTCTGCTTTGTCATGGTTGCAATGGCTAACCAGAAAAAGGCGTTCCTCCATTTTCTTTTTACAACAAAATAAAATGAGATGAGCGTGAAAAGAGTCACTGGTCCAGGATTTAACCAATACACTCCATTATAGATTATATTTATTGGCGATAATGTCATCACGACTCCACCAATAATAGCAATAAACCTCGAATGCTCTCCTTTGATTATTTCTCTCAGTATGAGGTAAACAACTCCTGCACATGCAGTATCTGCAAGAATCATAGGGAACGCCATCCATAAATTAATCATACCCGGTCGCCAGATAGCAACTAGAAAGTATAGGAAAATGGGTGGATATGAGTAATAGTACAATGGATTACCTGGAACTGTCAATCTCCAATCTGTAAAGGGATACCAACCTTCTTCGAACCATGCTTTTATCCAATTATAATAAAAAAAAGGAAAATCTCCATATCCTTCTAAAACAACATTATTTGCGGTAAAATTAACATGTCTATTCCAAATTATATCAGATGATAGTGCTGCATAGTCCAATCTGTAGTTATATGCAAGGAGTAATCGTACTAATATTCCAAGAGTTATTAGAAAAATAATAATCGTTGTATTAAGACCAAACTCAGCCCAATCCTTTTTTTGAACCCAATCCTTAATATCTTGAAGACCTTTCGCTAGCTGTGTCTTTTCCACTAGATGGGTAGTTCTTGATCGATTGTTTTGAGTCTCAGCTGTCATCTTGAAATCCCTTGTAATAAGGAATAAGAGAATTCGTACCTTCAAAAAATTTTCTTAAGAATTAATTTATATTTTTGGATAAATAGACAATCCTAAGACTCCTAGTCCCCCATTGATGCTAATA
>JAHLVZ010000158.1 GCA_019058165.1 Candidatus Heimdallarchaeota archaeon | reverse complement strand
GACCTGTGATGCAGTTAGCGAGATTCTTCCCAGAATTAAGTGCAGGAATGGCTGCTTATGAGCGAATCTTAAGCATAATGGATAGTGAACCAACCGTTAAGCAGAAAGCAAATGCTAAACCAATTAAAGAAGTTAAAGAAGGTATACAGTTTGAAGGCGTTAATTTTTGGTATGATAAAGATAATGTTGTTTTTAAGAACCTCACTTTAACTATTCGGAAAGGAGAGAAACTTGCGATAGTTGGTCATACCGGCTCAGGCAAGACTTCTTTAGTTTCCTTACTCTCTCGTTACTATGAATACAATGGTGGAGACATCCTAATCGATGGACGAAGTATACGAAACTATACCTTAGATTCTTACAGAAAACTATTCGGGAAGGTAGAGCAGGACGTTTACTTATTCCCCGGGTCCATCAAAGAAAACATTAGAATAGGAAGAAAAGATGTAACGGATGAAGAAATCTGGCGGGTATTAGATATAGTGCAAGCAAGTGAATTCATTCATAGACTGCCCAATGAATTAGAAACAATTATTGGTGACCGAGGACGGGACCTTTCTGTGGGGCAAAGACAGCTCATCAGTTTTGCACGAGCAATTCTCTTAAATCCCAAAATCCTCATTTTAGATGAAGCGACATCAAGTGTGGATGCGTACACAGAAGCCATGATCCAAGAAGCCTTAGAAAAAATGCTTGCGGACCGAACAGCTATCATTGTTGCCCATCGATTAAGTACTATTGTCAATGCTGATCGTATCATTGTCATGGATAATGGTGCTATTGTTGAGGAAGGAACGCATGAGGAACTTTTAGATCTCCAAGGAAAATATGCTTCCCTTTACAATCAATATTTCGTTCATCAAACTCTTGACTGGCAAGAACGATTTTTCTAGAAGAAACTATGAATTTGGTCATTCCCGAAACGGGTTTTTAGCCCTGCAAAAGGATGTGTGCTGTGCATCTTATAGATTGTTCTTTATTCATCTTTAATTTGCCTTGGTTTTTTCGCGAGAGTAGCTCGAGAGCTAACTTCAATACTATTGATGTAATAAACAGCTCCAACAACCTCTGTTCCGTAATCAATCTTCACATCCCGTCCCTTAACATCCCCAGCAACAAAAGTCTTTTTGATATTGACTTTGCTGTCAGCTACTATGTTTCCATGAACTTTATAGGGATGTTTCAATGGGCGCCTATCGATAGGCATGCCAATAGAAACGTTTTCTGCTTTGATGTTTCCTTCAACAGTTACGTTTCCACGTAAAACCACATCTCTTTTTGACATGAGATTACCTTGAATCTTTGAAAAACCAGAAATACTAACACCATCAAGAGCTTCTAATTGTTTCCCTGCTCTTAATGTTCCAGATTTCGTATATTCTCCTTTAATGGAAATTTCTCCTTCTATGGTGGTTGATCCTGATGATTTTGCATCTCCATCAATGGTCAGTGATCCGACCAGTTTAAATGATCCAGCATTACGAAAATCACCTTTTACGACTAGATTACCTTTCCCTTTTAAGGTGCCTGAGGATCTAAACCCCTCACATTCATAATTTCCATTTATTCTAGTAGATCCTGTTGCTACTAGATTTTCATTTATCTTTCCTTCTGCTAATGTTGAGGAACCAGAAACTCTCATTTTTTTTTATCTCCTAGATTGTTAACTTAAAGATTGATTGTCTATTCGTTATAATTAAGGTTTGTAATTCCTTCTTCTTCTTCTCCTCAAAAGCTTCATATTCTGAAAATAATAATGAAATATATGTCAAAATGGCCTGATGCAATCCCTCGAGAGTCAAACAAAAACCTAGAGGAAATTGAAAGCATCTCAAACTGGTTTGTAATTTATCGAATAAATAAAGATACTTTTGCTTTATTGGAACCATTTCACTATGAAGAAGCAGTGTCCTATCTTTTAATTGGTGAAGAGAAAGCATTGTTGTTTGATACTGGAATGGGTGTTGTTAGTATTAAACAAGAAGTTGAAGTTCTTACTAATAAGGAAATTATTGTCCTAAATAGTCATACACATTATGATCATGTAGGCGGAAATCATGAATTCACGAATATTTGGGCGTTCGATAATGATTATGAAATGAAACGTTTGAAGAATGGTGATTATTCCCAGAATAGGTTCAAGAATTTTGAGGATAAAAATATCTGTGCTGATTTACCAAGTAGTTTTGATAGGAATAGCTACCACATCAAACCTTCCTTAGTTTCTAAGATAATCAAAGATCAAGAGAGAATAGATCTCGGGAATCGAGAGCTTCTTATTCATCATACCCCTGGTCATAGCCCAGCTAGTATCTGTATACAAGATTTCCAATACAAGTTATTATTTACAGGTGACACTTTGTATCCCGGTGAAATGTACCTTGATCTTGATGGTTCTGATTTAGACATATATATTAAATCTATAAACTATCTTAATGATTTATATGAGGAAGTTCTCTTTCTCTCCCCTGGTCATAATGAAGCTCTCATTTCGAAAGACTTTTTGCAAGATTTCAAGATTGCCTGTGAGAAAGTCAAATCATTAATACCTCAAAATCCTCAACATAGAAATATCGATTTTGGTAATTTTAGTATCAGTTTCTGATAAGCTGAATTAAAAAAACAGATTTTATTACAGAAAAAGACATCCTTTTGTTACCTTAATGGAATTTAACGATTGATTGACTTACTTCTAGTTTCATCTGCGCTTCTTTGGTTTTGAAATCTTTTCCGTTTTTTCGCCTTCTGTTTCCAAGGCTTCTCCTTCTGGTGTTACAACTTGTTCTGGAGCATCTTCAGAAGGAGGTGTACTAGATTCAGGAGTATTTTCTGTTTCGAATGCTTGTCTTCGTTTTTCTTTTTTTACTACAAGTTCTCTTTTTGGCATGTGTTCTCAACTTCTTTTTATAAAAACGTGCTTTTGTATAAAAGATCTTCTTGTTTTTCAATAAGTAGTGTGAGTTTTGAGCATCACTATTTTTGGTTTTCTGCATCTTTTAATTGTCAAAAATAATTAGTGCAGTAATGGTGTAGTTTATATAAAAAAATTCGTCTTTTAGTTTGATGTCTAACTTAAATGAAGAATTAAATTCAGTAATTAAAATATCTAATTTATCAAAGCATTACAAATTAGGGGACGTATCTATTTGTGCTTTAGACAATGTTTCCTTTTCTGTTGATTCTGGAGAAATGGTATTTATTATGGGTCCCTCCGGCTCAGGAAAAACAACGCTAATTAATTTAATTGGCGGCATCGATCACCCCACAAATGGCTCCATAGAAATTATGGGTGAGGATATTGCACAATACTCTGATAAAGAATTAACACTTTATCGCAAGAAAAGATTAGCCTTCGTCTTCCAGTTTTATTCGTTAATTCCTACCTTAACCGCTCGTGAAAATGTAGAGCTCACACTAGAATTAACTCTCCGAAAACGAAGAAATATCAGCAAAATCGCTGAAGAACACCTAACACTTGTTGGGTTAGAAAACCGGATGGATAATTTTCCATTTCAGCTTTCTGGTGGCGAACGTCAACGTGTAGCTATTGCTCGCGCTTTAGCTAAGAGTCCTGATATCTTATTAGTTGATGAACCCACAGGGCAATTGGATCAAAAAACAGGTGATAGTGGTGTTAGTCTAATTCGTAAAATTGCCAAAGAAAAGAAGAAAACTGTTTTGTTGGTTACTCATGACCACGAACTAGAATGTTATGCTGACCGTGTGATTCGGTTACGTTCTGGTCAAATAATAGCTGATGAAATAGACTCTTTGATGACTAATAATACTGAGGGTTTAGTATCAAATGGAGCGGCAAATATATAAGACAATTTTCCGAGAATTCAGATTCCAAAAGAAGCGAACATTTTTGTTGTTTCTCGTATTCTTTGTTATTGTTTCATTTCCATTAGCAATGTTCTCAATTGATCCAAGTATAAATACCTCTGTTATCGAGAGTAATGAATCCTATAAATTGACTTATCTAGAAATGGGTTTCCAGGGGAATGTTGATGAGATTCACTCTAGTATTGAAGACTTGAGAACTACTAATTCAAACTATAGTGATGTATCATATGATGTTCGTCCCTCATGTAGTTTCCAACTGTATCATGAAGCAAATTGGTTTTATACTAGTGTTATTGGGATTAATACTTCTGCTCCTCCTATTGTAAATCAAATTAGTACAGATAAAGCGTTTTCAGAATTGCTAAATGGCACTGCTTTCATTTTAGAATCGTTTGCCAAAGAATTAGATGTGGATATAGGTGATACTGTAACTCTTTATACGTTGGTTGGTAAGAAAGAAGTAGAAATAGCTGGTTTTGTAAAATCAATAGAATTCTTAAGCTATGATTTATCCTTAGAAGGGGCAATTTATGTTAATTATAACACCTTCCAAGAATTCAGTGATATGGCAGAAATCCAATTTGACAGTATCGCTTTTTATTTCCCAAACGAACCAAACCAAGATTTTGTAGAAGCTTTTGCAGAAGACTTGACTGCTGAAGTCAATCCTATGGAAGCACAAATTCTTTACTCATGGTATGTTCGAGAATTCAGTATTAGCTCTCTTTTCCAAGATGTGCTTAATCTAACTTCATCAGTTCTGTTCGTTATGGCTTGTGCGATTATTATAGGTGCAGGTATTGTTATTTACTTAATTACAAAACGATACGCTGTTGAGCAGAGAAAACAAACAGGTATGTTGTATGCTTTTGGCTATAAACCCAAAATTATCTTACGGGTCTTTATGCTTCGAACACTAATAATTTCGTTAATTTCTATAGCAATTGGCATACTTGGTTCCTATGGAATATTGGAAATAATGGTTCGAGTTCTGATCTCCCGTTGGGGTATTCCAATTATCTTAACTCAATTCTCACCTTTAGCTTTAGCTCTTGTTCCTACTCTGGTAATCCTTTCCTCCCAACTTTTCACCTTTGTTGCTTGTCGAAGTAATGTAAAAATGACCCCATATGAAGCAATTCGAGGAAAATCAGAGGTAAAAATTAAGACAAAGAAAAACAAATCAACTGGTTTACAAAGTGCTCAAAAATCAAATTCACTCTTATCAATTTCATTCAAGTATCCTCTAAGAAATATCTCTCGTAATCGCACAAGAGGATATCTAATTACAGGCGCTTTCATTGGTGCTATTGCAATTTCCTTTGCTCTCATTCAAACCCAGACCTCTATCAATGGAACATTTGATAACTACTTTAGTGATCAAATTCATTGGGATGTGCAAACTCGATTTGATACCTTTAAATCAGAAGCTCAGATTGAAAGCATCCTTGAGAATTTTACCTTTATCAAAAATTACGAACCATACTTGCATGGTAATGCCGAAATCCCGGATACACCTGACTATGGTCTGGAACTCCGAGGATTACAACCGGATTCAACGTTATTCTCTCTGAAACTAGAGGAGGGCGCTATGTTTACGAATGATACTGCTCAAGAAGGAATTATCTCAAGTTATTCAGCAAAACCACTTGAACTAGAGGTCGGTGATTACTTTAACTTCTCCCTACTAGGGGCTGATTTTCAAATTGAAATCGTTGGAATTGTTCGTGATTTAGACATACCAAATTCATGTTTCATGTTAATTCCTGCAATTAATGAAACAACAGGATTTTCTGCGATAAATAATGCCTTTATTCAACTAGATAATATGGATTCATTGGACTCAGAGGATTTGGATTCAATATTGTTAGAATTAAATGAAGATACCCAAATTCAATATGCGATTACAAAAGACACTTATGAAAATCGAATGGTTCACATGGTGAACACACAGCTCTTCATTGTAAAAGTAACAATTATTTTGGCATTGATCATTTCATTTCTAATCATCTTCGTAACAGCTTTTGTGTCTATAATCGAACGAACAAGAGAAATTGCTTTGCAAAGAACATTTGGCTTCCAAAAGTTCCAGATCTTTAACCAACTCATCTTGGAGATGGGTATGTTGATCTTTATAGCTGTCCTTTTTGGAATTGCTCTTGGTGGCGAAGGATTGGGTCGAATGATTCAATTTTTCATAAGTGAGTTCTTCTTCAAGTTAGACGCTATTTATTTCTGGGGCGACTATTTACTAATTCTAGGTTTTGCAGCAGGTTGTGTGT
>JAHLVZ010000030.1 GCA_019058165.1 Candidatus Heimdallarchaeota archaeon | reverse complement strand
TTGCAACATCATGTGCACCATCAGACCACCAAAAGTCGCCACTTTCGGTATTAAAACTTAATTCCATGATTTCGTCGCCAACAATTGTTGCATTCCACTCTTCATTGTCTGGACCGCCACTGCTTAATTCAAAAGACATATCAGGCAAAGTAACGTCTAAGGTTTGTCCATCTGTAGGATCTGTTTCAAAATCAACATCAAAAACCATTTCATCGGCTTCTATGGATAATCCTGTGTCTAATTTTGTACACAACACACCCACATTTGTAGCATTATGTTCTAACTGTAATTCATAAGTGCCATTTAGTAAAATTGTAGTTGATTCTGAATCTTGTTCTATAATTTCAATTGTATTGCCATCATAATCATATGAGGCATTTGGAGTAACATTATTGCCACCTACTTCACTTGGGGCTACTTGAGCATCTCCCACAAATGCTGGGAGGAAGAGAAGAAGTGACATTATTGCTACTGCATATATAATTTTCTTTTTCAAAATTATTTACTCCTCAATAATTTCATCTTTAAGATGCTTTTAGCATGTAGCTAATGTTATCCCTTTACGAACTTTGCATATTTTAACTTTTCATAGGTGACATAAGAGAGGGTTTATTTAACAAATCAATAGTTTAATTAGGAACTAACCTAGAATTCTGTCGATAAAATCGTTCATGTATCGATAAATTGTATAAATACAAATAAAAACGGTGTATTCCCATGCGATATTTGGTTTTAGGTTCAGGATTAATGGGTCGTGCAGCAGCATTTGACCTTCTCCGTCACGATGACACAAAAGAATTAATTTTAGCAGATATTTATGAGAGTAATTTAAAATCAGTTGCTGATTTTCTTAATGACTCTAGAGTAAAGACTGTAGTACTTGATGCAAAAGATAAAGAGCAAGTTCTTGAAGTTATGAAAGGAATTGATTCAGTAATGGCTTGCATTTCTTATACATTAAATTATGATTTAACTAAAGCAGCCATAAAATCTGGAGCTAATTTCTGTGATCTCGGGGGGAATAATACTGTTGTTGCTAAACAATTCACACTATCAGAAGAGGCTGAAAAAGCTAATGTTACTGTAATACCTGATTGTGGTTTTGCACCTGGTGTTGCCAGTATTTTTGTTGAAAATGGAGTTTCTAAATTAGATACAGTCGAGGAAATTCACATTCGTGTTGGTGGGTTACCTCAGGATCCAAAACCACCTTTGAATTATTCGCTTATTTTTGCAGTTCAAGGTTTAACAAACGAATATATTGAGATTGTTGAAGTAATAAGAGATGGAAAAATAACTCAAGTAGAACCCTTAACTGAAATAGAAGAAATTGAGTTTCCAGAACCTTTTGGAAAACTTGAAGCATTTCAAACTTCAGGAGGAACATCTACTCTTCCCAAAACTCTCCTAGGTAAAGTAAAGGAATTAGACTACAAAACAATTCGATATAAAGGTCATTGTGAGAAAATGAAAGCAATTTTAGACCTTGGTTTCAAAAGCTATGATAAAATCGATTTCCAAGGGAGTAAAATTTCACCTCGTGAATTTCTAGAGGCAATGCTTGTGAAAAATTTAACACATGAAAACACAAAAGATATTTCTTTAATGAGAATAGAACTTATTGGTTTAAAAGACAAGAAGAAACTGAAAATCTCTTATCAAATAATAGACTACTATGACGAAGAGAATAATCTCACATCTATGATGCGTATGACTTCATACCCAGCAGCAATTATCGCTCGAATGATGGCAATTGGTGATATCAAAAAGAAAGGTGTTGTAACACAAGAATACAATGTTCCATCAGATCTTATGTTAGAAGAATTACGAAAACGAAATGTCAATATTGAGTACAAAGAAGAAGAATTAAACTAACCAACGGGTCTTTCATATTCCAAAAATAAATTGTATTGGTTTTGTGTTTCTATTGCACATGGTCGGATTTTTCTGACTATTTTTATTGCTTTTTCACCATCTAGTGTGCCATAAATGAATCGTTCTGCAAGAGCAAGCATTAAACCAGTTCTTCCACAACCAGCCCAACAATGAACAAGTACTTTTTTCTTCTCTTTAATTGCTTTAGAGACTATATCTAAGAATTGCTCAATATGTTCATTTTTCGGTATGTCATAATCTATAATAATTAATTCATAGTGCTCAAAATCGGTTTTAAGATCTTTATAATTTGGATGTTCACGTATTCCTTCATCCAATGAAATGATTATATCAATTCCTAATTGTTTAATCTGCAATAAGTCGTCCTCAGTTTCAGGCATAACTGAACCATATAATTCAAGCTCTTTGTAAGCATAAATATCAAAAGTTTTCATTTCTCGTACCTGTTGCTTCGCTATTCTTTATCATCTAGTCCCCAGAATTTCTTCTCAGCCCCAGCAGCTTCTCTTCGTTTGCGAAGTGTTTCTGGATCAGCTAATTCTTCGTCTTCTTCATCTGGTTTTCTTTCAAGTCTCTTTGCTCGAATGTAGTATGAGATAATTGAAATAGCGATTATAAACGCTGCAGCGATTCCTATAGTCCTTCTTACAGGATTATTTCCACCCAAGTCTGGATCATAATTTAATTCCATTTCAAAATAACCTTCTGATAAACCATATGTGGATAATGAGAAATAGATACTTGTAGTATTTAATATGTATAACTCTTCACTTTCACCTATTGAAATTTCTTTCATTACTCCATTAACTGTAGCATTGACAGGATCACCGGATGTAACAGTTATAATAATACTGCCATTATAATACACAGTTGCATCTATATCCAGTAATACCTTTGTTTCATTATTAATAACAAAATCTTGCCGTGTATAAGAAGCAGCAATTACTAAATTACTCACAGACAAAAATCCAAGTATTATGATGTAAATAAATGGAACGAGTATTTGTTTAAACTTAGAACTATTCATTTCTCTAGGTTCCTTTATTTTTTTTCTTTAAGTGAGGTTATTTTACCTAATTTTTCAGGTTCATCCAGTAATTCTAGATTCTCCTCATTTGTTTTCTCTTCTACGAGATCAAATATAACAAATTCTTCACCGGATTCAGTTTTAATTATTTTATAACCATCTTCTGTTGGTTCTGTCTCTTTTTTCTTCAATTGCTTTAAGAGAATTTCTTCATTTGTAATTTCAACGTCTAAATTACTTTTCTTGATAGTGTTATAGAGATATCTGCCTAGTCGTTCATTAGTTTCAAATCTCAATTCTATAACTTTTTCATGGAATATTTCTTCTGTAATTCTTGTTTTGTCATGAATTCGGGAAACCAAGGACATGCCTTCATTATTATTAGGTATTTTCAAATGAAAACGATATGTTTCGAGAATATTTAGAATTTCAGCTCTAAGGGCATCCATATTGGTTTCATCTTTTGCACTTATCATTACTGGTTGTTTTTTCAATGCAGCTTTAACTATTTCCAGTTTTTCATCTCTATTTTGTGCGATATCCATTTTATTTAGAACAGGAATTAATGGAATTGCTTCAGCTTCGATCGCACCTAAAGTATTCATTGATGCTAGAACTTTCATCTTAATGTTTTCCACAGAATCATTACAGTCAATTAATAATAGGATTAAATCAGCTTCTGTCACTTCTTTCAAGGTTGCATAAAAAGCAGCCATTAACACATGTGGGAGTCGGGATATGAATCCAACTGTATCTGTGATTAATATTTTTCTTCCATCTGCATCGAAACTTCTTGTTGTCGTATCTAATGTTGTAAACATTCTACCACTTATTTCAACTTCAGCTTCAGTCAAAGCATTCATTAGAGTACTTTTTCCAGAATTAGTATACCCAGCAATTGCTACTAAATCAAATCCCGTTTTCAACCTTCTTTTTCTTCGCAGATCTTTTGATTTCTTAATTAGATCTAATTTTTTCTCTAATTTCTTTATTAAGACATTTCGAGATGTAACACTTCTGTGACTTTCAAAACGCGACCCAACTACTTTCTTTAATGCCGCTAAACGAATCTGAGTCAGCGCTTCTTGAGTTCCTGCTTTCTTGATAAATATCTCAAGAATAATTTCAAATCTATCAATGATTTCTACTCGCCACATTTTTCTTAAATTATCTAATTGAATAGCATCAAGTTTGTTCTCAATTATCACAATACTTGCGTTTAATTCTTTGATTCGACCTTTGATTTCCTTTGCTTTTCCTTTACCAAATAAATATTCAGGATGCAATCTATCAGTTTTTTGAGTTACTCTATCAACGACATTATAACCAACAACATATGCTAATTCTGATAATTCAGCTAAGTGATCTCCTGTCTTTCTATCGACTATTACCTCTGCTAGAATGGCTCTTCTTTTATAGATTTTACTTAGCATCAAAGATCACCTTAATTTATTTCTTTAATTATTTTCAAATTCAACTAAATAAAAGTTAGTCGGTAAATATCCTATTTTAATAGATTATAAAACAAAGCAAATACAAGAATATAATCATTAACTTGAAAATTAAAAGGATAACACTCATAACTATGAATGTATTATCATGTTATTTGTTTAGAAAAACTAGAAAATATTTTATAATGAGATGAATTAATTGACTAAAGATATACACGATAAAAATCCAGAGGAAATTGAAGAACGACTCAAAGAATTAGAAGAAATTCTCAGTAAAGATGAAAAAAATGTTTCAGCACTTTTAGAAAAATCTTCTTGTTTACGTCATCTTGATAGATATAGTGAAGCAATAGAAGTCCATGATATTTTGCTTTCACTAAACCCTAAAGATATTGATTACTTATTTATGAAAGGTTTAGTGTTGATTGAAGCTTCTCAAGATGAGGAGTCATTACAATACTTTGACACAATACTCAAAATTAACCCTGAGCATCGAGATGCGCAGTTCAATAAGGGATTAGCTTTGAGAAAACTTGGAAAAGAAACAGAAGCAAAAGAAACAATGAAAAAAGCATTAAAATCAAAATAATAACAGATTGAATTGCAAGGTGTATATTTATAATAACTAGTTTTAATTTTATATTGTATGGATTGGGTCAGAAATGGATAAACAACCTACTCAGGATTTCGAATCTAATATCACTTCAAAAGTAAGAATTGCTAAAGACAAACTACAAAATATTGTGAAAGAACTTAAGAAAATCGAATATCCATTCTTTGATTTACCTACACAAATCAATCCTAGGAAAATTGCTGCTTTAGATGGCGGGGGTTTTTCAGAAGATTTTGTAGGTTTAGCAATAATACCATCACGTGCAGCAGGTGCTATTTTCGAGCAAAATAAAGATCCAATTTGGATTGAAGAAGATGATGTTGAAATCCTAACTATGGATGATGACCCTAGGAATTTTGGATCTCTCTTTCGGGATTTACTCGAGGTGAATGTAGCGTTAAAGCTAGCAGAAATGAAACCAGAAATCCTTTTCCTTGATGGGTCTATAACTAATTTTGCTTACAAAGGTATTCCACATAGTTTAAGATTCTACTTGGAAGATTTAGATAGTATTGATGAAGGATCATATATTGAAAAATTCTTTAGTCTTTATCAAAAATTCATTCAAGCAGCGTATAAGTTAATCACCAAAAGCATATTAGATGATATAGTTCTGGTTGGGGTATCCAAGGATTCTCGAGCTAACATTTTGATGAAACATTTACACAAAGATTCAAAGAAACAACCACCAATTAATGATGTATCATTAATCAATATTATTTCAAAAGGTAAGTCAGGATTTACCAAACCAATTAAATTTGCTCCTAAAATTAGTCCCGTACGACAAAAAGTTTGGAAAGCAGCAAATGTATTTCAGGAAGACGAATTGCAATCATTCTATCTTAGTTACTTTATTTTAAAGGATGGAGCTCAACCCATACGAGTTGATTCTCTTTTACCACAAAAGAACCGATTAAAGGAAATTCAAGAAGCAATGGTCACATATCATGATGGTAATGGTTTCATTACACCAGCTTATCTAACTCATAAGAAAGCTCACATGTCACAAGATTATGGGTCACGTATTGTAAATCTCGTTGTTGAAAAGATTTTTCATGAATCACCAGAGGTTTACCAAGCATTTTTGGCTAAAAAACGAAGAGATGTTATTCAATAATCAGACAATATCTCCCTTTTTTATTCTTACAAGTCACTATCGAAATATATTTTATGTATAAGCGAAAATATAACTACTATGCCTAAAGTGGGAAATGAGAAAACAAAAGTTGTTCTATTTTGTGGTCTATCTAACGCAGGAAAGACAACAATTCTCAATATATTTACTAAAGGTGATGTTTTCAAAACAGCACCAACTTTAGGTGTCTCTCTTAGTACGCTCAAAGCGAAAGATATGAATTTTCGTATTTTCGATTTAGGTGGCCAGGAAAAATTCCGAGAAGAAGTTACTCCTCTTCTCCCTTTTGCAGATTTGATAGTTTTTGTTGTTGACTCTGGAAATAAGAAGAATCTCAAAGAGGTTTCAAAAGAATTCAAGAGAATCCTTAGAAATACCCAGAAAAAACTCATTCCTATATGCGTTCTCAGACATAAATCTGATCTTAAGAAAACCATCAAAGAAAGTACTTTGATTAGCAAGTTGGGTTTGAAAGGAGTTCTTAACAGATCTTGGGAAATGATTAGTACAAGTGCTGTAACTCTTGTTGGTTTAAAAGAAGTTTATAGTTGGATTTTGAAGGAGACAACAGGAGAAGTTCCTGAGTTTAAAGTAGACAAGAAAAAGGAAGAAGAATACTCATTTCATTATCCTTGTCCAATGTTGAAGGAAATGGAAGATGGGTCAACTTATTGTTTGAATCAAGACCAATTTATAGAAACCGAACTTACTAGTTTTGGATTTCATGATGAAGTTAGTAAAATGGTTTTGGAAATTATACCTGATCTTAGAAAGGAATCCATGGAGAATTCCGGCAAGGATATTTGTCCAGATTTCTGTATTTTAAAGAATGGTGAGAAAATTCTGAGATGTCCTGTAACTACTAAGCAAATCGACACCAGGAATATCAAAGTCACTCTTAAAAGATATGAAGATTCAGTTATGCTTTCACAAATCTATGGTTTTAAAATCGGTATGGACATCTGTCGTGAATGTATTTACAAGATCATTATTTCTCCTGACACTATTCTCAGTGAAGATGATATCAAGAGTTTGCAGAAATCAATTATAAAGAGCTGATTCTAATCAATTTTTTTCTTGGTATTAGATAAATTCAAATGAAATAAGTTAACATCATAATATGAATCATTAATTCCTGTGTTGTGCAATGGTAGATTTATCTGAATTCTCTTTTATGTTAATTGATCTTGATTATAAAATTAAAGATACAGATGATTCACCAACAATAAGATTATTTGGCAAAACGGAAAAAGAAACAGTAATTATAACCATTAAAGATTTTCTACCTTACTTCTATATTACTCATAAAAAAGGAATAGAGGATTTTATTGAAAAAGATCCTATTGTTAGGAAATGGAAACTACGCATTGAAGAATCCAAGAAGAAAAGGTATTTTGGGGGAGAAGAATTAAAGCTAATCAAATTATCAGGCTCCCATCCAGAACAAACTCCTACAGTTAGAACACGTATTAAAGAAGCAGGTTATGAAATACACGAAGCAGATATTCCTTTTATCAAGCGATTCTTGTTAGACCTTGGTTTACGTGGTTTGAATGTTCTTACGGTAAATTCATCAAACATCAAGAAAGAAGAGAACACAGTTTTTATAGATGCGAGTTACATGCAAATAAATCCAGCATCAAAAGAAGTTATCAGTTCTGCAGATTATTTCTATAAATTAAAAATAATGGCTTTTGATATCGAAATTGATCATCAACAAGAAACGATTCAACATTTACTGGGTAGTAAATCCAAAAGAATAGTTGCAATTTCTACTGTTTGGGGAACTAATCAATTTGATAGTAGAGGTAAAACATTCATTCTTCAGGGAGATACAAATCAAGATGAAATTAGAGTGATTCAGGAATTCATTAAGGAAGTAAATTGCATACAACCAGATGTCCTAATCACATTTAATGGAGATAATTTTGACTTACCATATCTCCTAGCTAGAATGGAAAAATTGTCAATTCCCTCAGCTTTGTTCTCAATTTTCCAAAATGATTCTGTCTTCTATTCAAATCGTAATCGTTGCTATAGAATCAAAGGACGAATTTCTTACGATATTTCACCTAGAACTTGGGGGATTCACCCAATATCAGGTAAAAAGGGTTTGGGAGACATAGCAGAAACTGTACTTGGATTCGGGAAAATCGAAATAGAAAAGACCACTGGTGAATTATGGAGATCAGGATTTTTACAAGGTAACAAAGCAGATCAAAAGAAACTTGAAGAATATTCCCTAACAGATAGTGAACTAACTTACGAATTAACTTGGAAATTAGGGGTTCAAGGATGGCTTGAGGTAATACGATTAACAGGTTATCCTCCAGGCGAAGCTCCAGGAAGCACAGAAAGAATCCAAGGGGAATTTGAACTTATGAGGTTCGCTGGAATTCAGGATGTTTTGATACCTATGGCTCCAAGTGATGATGAAGTCGCAAGGAGGAGAGTTGAAAGGAGGAAAAATCCACACACAGGTGGAACCGTTCTAATTCCAAAAGGAACTTTGCACTTTGGTGTTATTATCAGTGATTTTCGGAGTATGTATCCATCTGTTTGTGTTGCTCATAATATTGGAGGGGAATCCCTCAAAAGAGTGAAAGATATTGAAGATGCCAACCCACTTGAATTATTCCACTCAAAACCCCAATCGTGTCTATCATTAATGGAAGAATCATTGATTCATCGTCGCGAACATACGAAAGATGCAATAAAAGTACTTGATCAAAAATTGAAAGATATAACAGATGAAAAAAAGAAAGAGAGATTATCAGAGGAACGAGAGATTCTTGACAAAGAGCAGTATTCAATGAAAATCGTTGCTAATAGTATGTATGGAAGTCACAATTACATTAGAAGTCGGTTTTATTCTATTACACTTGGTAATGCAATTACAAATATCGCAAGAACCTATATTCTTCAAATGGAGAAGCTTCTGAAAGAGGTCTCTAAAAAAATAACGCCAGTTGATATTATTTATGGGGATACTGATTCTGCGTTCATAAAAATACTCGATGAGTCATTTGTAATAAATGCTTTTAATGAAAAGAACCCAAAGAAAAAACAAAAATATCTGGAAAAACTAATAGAGATCACAAATTCGATTCTTAAAAATCTTAATTCTAAATTCCCTGAAGCTATGGAATTAACTTTAGAAGATATTGCTTACAGATTAATTTTCAAACCAGGGAGAGCAAAAGCATATAGCTATTATAGCATTTTATCTGGAAAATTAAAGATCACTGGTTTTGAAGCAGTTCGTTCTGATTGGTCTATGCTTTCTCGAGACTCACAAAAAAAAGTGCTAGAATTAATCCTAACTGAACCTGTGATGAAGAAGAAAGTTGAAAATGATGATATTGATTCAGGCATGATTAAAGCAAAACAATATCTTATTGAGCTAGGTCTTGAGATTCTCCAAATGTCTGCTGAAGAACTTATTCCAAAAGCAGTTATTCTTTCACCGATTAAAAAAGAACCTGAAAAATACAAATCAAAAATGCCAGCTGTTCAAGCATTTCTTGATTTTGCTAAAAGAGAAGGATTGGATCCAACAACAGCTTGGAAGGATTTTGATAAATTTCAATGGGTAATAACTCCGGGCAAAGGTATTCTAAGTGATCGTGCTAAACATCCTAAATATGCTTCAGAAATTGATCGTGAGCATTATCTTGCAGAAATTTTGCGTGCTTCAGAAGGATTTGGTTTGAAAGTTACATTACAAGAGATTAAGAACAAATTAACTACAGAACCAATTGATGAGATCTTCAAACGGATATCAGATGATATAGTAACTGAACAAGATTCAGAGGATTTAGAATCAGAAAAAGAAAATGAAAAGAAAACTCATACAAAACAAATGAAACTTAGTAAATTCTTTGAAAAAGATGAAAACTGAAATCTACCACTCACACTAATTCAACTACAAAAATAAGATAATAATAATTAGATAAAAGAAGAAAAATGGGGAGAAGATTTCAAATAACTGTATGCTCTTCAATATCCTTCTCTTTTTGCTTCTCAACTCTACCTTGTACAAATCTTACAATATAATAAGCTATAGCGATTGGGATTGCAAAAAAAAATCCACATAATATTGTACCTAAAAATTGCCAGCCAAAACCTAATCGATCAGACATTAGTATTCACCTGTATTAATAGTCTATATCTGTTGAAGTTAAATATTATATAAGACTTTTTACTGTTTCTAAAGTTACAAATTTTTTGTTTTTGCTTATTATTTTTCTGGCATTTTAATTTTTGATAGTAAGTCAATTAATGTTTTTACAATCAAATCTGGTTTTGATTCTTGGATTTCTTCATAACTATGAGTCCCAGTGTTTACTGCAATAATTTTCATTTCCGCATTCTTCGCTGCGTGTACATCATGTGGGGAATCCCCAATAATCATACATTCGATTTTGGAGAAGTTACCTTTTTTGGCTGCTTTCAGAAACACTTCAGGATTTGGTTTTCCAACGGAAATATCTTCGCCTGTGATAATTACATTGAAGTATTCATTTATTCCAGCTGAAATTAACATTTTCTGCACATTAAATTTCGGTGTGGATGAAGCTAAAGCTAATGGAAGATTAACTTTCTTTAGATACTCGAGTATTTCCTTTGCACCTATGAACAACGGAATATTTTCAAGTAATGTTGTTAGGATTTCTTCTTTACGATTAGCAAATGTGATGAGTTTCTTTTGATTTGTTTTAAGTTCAGGAATTAATGTAAGCAAGGTATCCTTCGGTGTTCTTCCCATATTCTCACTTATTCGTTCTTTTGCTATTGATAGATTATTTTCTTGAAATAATTTTATGAATGCAAGTATGTGTTTGTCAAGAGTATCAACTAAGGTACCGTCAAGATCAAAGATAATGCATTTGATTCCCCATTTCTCAATACAATCATCAATTAGAAGCATTTCAATCAAACCAATAGATGGAATATTTTCTTCTTAAATTTAGATTTATCCCTCATTAATACAAATCACATAACTCAAATAAAACTATTAAATATGTGAAAGGTTAAATTATAGAAAAGATTGGTGGTTAATAGCTTTGTCTGAAACTGACCCTGCACTAGTACAAAATAAAGAAATAGAAGAAGATATTTTACAAGAAGAAGAAGCCGAAGAAAGTATGAGAAAAGCATCTTGGAAAGAGCAAAAATATATTCCTAATAAGAAACGGTTTATCATTTTATCAATTGTTTTTTCTGTTATTCAGTTAACAGCCTTACTACTCTTTGCTTTCGTGTTAAAAGATAGTGAAGGACGAGGCATGTATGATTTTGGAGTGTTCATCATTTGTCCTATTATAGGACTAGCGATATCTTATTTTGTAGAGAATAAAAAGGAAGCCTTAGCTGTTAGCGCTATTAATGCAACCACTTCTGTTGTTATTTCATTGTTATTCGTAATCTTGATACAGAAATATCTAGAATATCCTGAACCACTAACAATTACTGTCCTTCTCTTTGGCATCCCTGCAATCTTCATTCTAATTCAGATAGCTATTGCTTTTACTATGGCTCGTGTACGAGTATTGTATAATAAGTATGGTGATAGTTCAATACCTAGAGATAGTGATGAAGCCATGATTGCTGAATTACAACAGAGTAGAAGAGAAAGAGGACTTGAAGCAGTAGAAGCAGATGAAATAGCTATCACAGAAGAGAGTGAAGAAGAGAAACCAGATTAGAACTAGTTGTTATCCAAATAGTAAATTGTTACCGGGGAAAAAGAGAAGAAATTCCCCGGTGGATTTACTATAAATCAAGAGGGATTTAGGATCCTTCATTTTTTTATTTGCGGTTTTAATCGGCCAAAATTTCATAGAGGATTCCTAAACTACAAATATACATATACATGAAATTTATTAAGTTCTCCTTTCTAACTGTTCATCGAACTGTTCAGTGGAAAGCTGAACTATATTTCCCCTTTTTGAACAAATGTTTCACTTCAGGATTTAAATAAATTTAATCTTTTGATTTGCTTTTGAGTAAAAAAACAATAAAACATGGGGAAATGGTGGTTTTCCCCAAAACCACCAATTTGATCCTCCATATTATCTTTATAATAGATTTGATCACTGTTTTGATAGATCAAGAAGGCATAACTTCTTTGTATCACTATAATATATAGTATAACTTAAGTTAAAATCTCCTAAGATACAGTTCGCGAACTGTTCAGAAATAGCTGAACGATTATAGAATAGTTTTTTAATGTAGAAGTCTTATTGAGTTATCTAATAAGCATCAAACTATGTCCACGAACCAAGTTTATTAGTTGAATGATAATGGCAAGAAAATTTAGAGGTAAAATAGCATTTCTTCTCATTTTTTGTCTAATTATATTCAGTCCTTTCAAGCAGTCAATAAGGAATGTTTCTTCACAAGCAAATTTAGTTGAAGAAGAAGATCAATTCATTATTTATGCAGGTAATGAATATAATGTGATTGTTCCTAAAGAAAGGGGACCAAAAATGATTTTTATTGCAGAAAATTTTGGGGAGATCACACTAGGAATCAATTACATTTCTGAATATACAAGTTCCACTCCATACCTCAATTCATTAAATCATCTTTCTGGAAAAGGTTATTCACTTGACAAATTAAATTGGGATTCTATTGGTTCTTCTGATATTAATAAAACCTGTGTTAACCTTACTAGAACTCATCTTGATAAAAATACCACCCTCGATTTTTCATTAAGTGTTTTTAGTCAAAATCGAACCATTAGAGACATAAATGTACTTGCATTATCTAATACTTATCTGGAATTCCAAGTCCATAATTGGAGTTATAATCCTGAAACAAGAGGACTTGCGTTAAATTTACAATCTTATATGGAGCAAAATGAGGATTATCTAAGATTAGGTCCGTTTGTAGATGTTGCTAAGGAAGAGTATGCTGCAAGAATTCTTTTAGATAGTTATTATTTTGAATTAAGGTTAAAATCAGAAATTGTCATGATAAAATCCACAGGAGAAGAAATTAAATATACAGTATTTTTCTTTGCACAATATAATGTAGCAGAAGAAGTCTCTGAACCAGCTGATTTTTGGATATCAGTACCTTATGTTTCAGATGTAAATCAAATCATTTTCAGTTTTATCTGTAGTATAGGAATTGGTCAAACAAATCAAAGTTCAATAGCATCGTTTGGATTATTTGTCTTCGGTATATCATCGATTGTTGTTATCATTCGATCTTTTAATAGGAGAAGGAGGGAATACAAATGAGAGCATTGTGTAGGAAGTCATCAATATTCTTAAAAACTTCTTTCCTATTCTTAAATTTGCTATTGTTAGCAATTATTACTGTAACGGGTAGTTTACCAAATGAAAACCAAATAAACAAATCAGAGATTTCACCTAAAGATCAGAATTGTGCAATATCAAGAATAATATCTTCTGATATTTCAGCACAAAACCTCAATACAAATTTGTCAAGATTAATTTTTGAAATCTATCTCGATATTCTACCTAACGGAAAAGATGCTCAAGTCTCAGCACAATATACTTATCAAAATATTGGGAACGACTCAGTATTTAATATTATTAATATTTTAGATATTACTACAGTTTTAACTGAGAGCAGATTATCCTCAATATCGGTTTCTGATGCAAATGGTGAGCTGTATTATGAGTGGATCATAGATGAATACTTACATATACTAAATATTACGATTCGAGAACCCCTGGAGTTCCAGCAATTCTACTCATATACTATTACCTATTTACTTGAAGATGTCATTTTACAAAGCTTTGAAGTTGCTGAAGCATTCGTATTTCATTGGACACTTATACAAGATGAAGATATGGAACAATTTACTTTGATTATTACATTACCCGTACAATATGAGCTTTATAATCAATCAGCTTTAGAACCTGATGCTGATTATACGTCAGTTGATGGTAAAAGGTTTGAATGGAATTATTATAATATAGAAGAAAATGATATTCAAATTTGGATCGTCAGATTTCAAGTTTACCAAATATCAACAATACCAATACCACCACCAAGCAAAGGCGCATGGTTTGCCATGATTGGAACATTTTTCGCAGGGTTAATCGCAGGTGGCCTCACAGTTTTCTTTATAATAAAATCAAGAACAGATATTGAGAGAAAAGAAATAGTTGAAGCGTTATTATCACAACCAGAGAAAGAGATAATTCGAATTATTAAGAATGAAAATGGAGTAACTACACAAAGCAAAATATGTTCTGTTTCTGGATTCTCAAAAGCTAAGGTGTCTTATTATCTGAATGAACTCGAAAACAAAGGTATTGTTCAAAAAGAGCGATGGGGTAGGATGAATAGGATTAGAATAACAGATGATTCAGTAGATAAGGCATATGTAAAAGAAACAGAATGAAAGGAATTGCTCAATAAAGCCTTTTTACTGAATCTGTGAAAATTATTATATTCCTTGTTTCTAGCATTAAACTTGTGTTAAAGTATGAGGTTCGTAAGAAAAGAATTAGTAAAGATATCTTTACTCATTATGATATTTCTAATACTTTTAACAACAGTATTTATCAATGTAAATCAAGCATTTTTCTATTTGGATAAACATCTAAGTGATGACACGCAATTATCTACCGGAAATCAAAATGAAAACTTGACAAAGGCAATTATTCCACAATCAAATTGGATTACTAATGAGACAGTCTGGAGCCAGCCAGAACAATTAACTCATCCAGACATAAATAGAAATGAATATACTGCTGTCCAAGGACCAAACAATACTTACTACTGTTTTTGGATAAAGGAACTTAGGATATTTACTAATGCAATTTACATCTCATTTTTAGAGAATTTAACAACCAATGAATGGTCTATTCCTAAACAAATTATTCAAATAGATTCACTCATTTCTGATCCAACTGCAATTGTAGACGAAAATAGTACGTTACATCTTGCATTTATTTCAACAAGAGAAAATATTTGGCAAGTAAACTATATTTCTAAAGAAGCACAGAATAATAATTGGAGTTCTCGAGAAGTTTTTGCTAGAAATTCTGATTATTCTTATTCAAATCTTGTTTTTTCCATTTCAAATAGAGCTGCGGTTCATTTAGCGTGGGTTTCCACAAAAATAGGAACAAGTGGTATAACGCTAGATAGCTCTATTCAGATTATAACCAAAAATCAAACCACTGAATTCTGGGGAAGTACAAGAGAGTTCTTCAGTACGGAAAATCCATTGGCTTTTGATATAGCTGTAAACCAAAACAATACCATACAAATTGGTATAATAAAATGGGATATAACTTTTACCGGGAATTTACTCGTAATCGCAAATTCAGATAATAATACAGTAAGTTGGAGCTCAACAACTCAAATTGCTAGTTATGTTTCCAGCTACGGTTCTATTCGAGTATACCCAAGCATAATAACTAACGGATTTCATGTTCTTTGGAATTACGAATTTAGTCATAAAAAAATATACCATCGGGAATTACACCACAATGGAACTACAAGAACAAGTGCTGTACAAATTAACGTATTGCTTACAGATGGATATATTGCGGGAATAGGTGAGAATTTGACTACTAATGATTTATACATTATATATGAAGAAGTTTTGTTCTCGAACTCTAATATAAAACAGAGAAAGAGAAATGGAGGAAGTTTAACTTGGGAAACTGCTGAACTAATCTCAACAGATTCACAATCATTTGACCCCATTTTCATGCAGAATTATTACTCAAATACTTCAGAAGCGGTATTACTAAATCTAAATAAGGAACGATTAGAAGCAAGAGTGTTTACTAAACCAACTGTTTTCACAAACGCTTCTGCAATAATCATTACTTCCAACAATAATAACAAAGGTAGTTTAGTAGTTGATTCAGAAAGAACAAATCATTTTGTCTGGCAATATATTGGACAAACAGGATCTGATATATATTATCAGAAGAAAGAAAGAAACAGCTCTTGGGAATTTCAAAAAAGTATAATGAATGAATGGAAAGCTGCTGCTTCGAATCCAAGAATATCTGTTGATTCAACTGACAATTTACACTGTATCTTCGTCGCAGATATTAATGCTTCTGGAATAGATGGATTGTTTTATGTTACAAAAAATAGCAAGCAAGATAATTGGAGCAATCCTTTATTGGTAAAAATACCAGAAATGGATGTAGAAGATAACAATATTGATTTATTGATTGATTCTCTAGATACAATTCACATTATTTGGGCTGAATCAACAGCAATATTTCAGAATAAAATGTTGTATAGTTACAAGCATAACTACCAGACAGTATTTACCACTGAAGATATCTTAGTTAATAGTGGAACAATATCCAGTAATTTGCCAAACTTTGTAATTGATTCTCTCGGAACCATTCATTTAACCTATACTGAGGGTAATCGTAGAAGTTTAGTGAATGAAGTAGATTATCGTTTTAAATTATCAGGTCAGAGCTGGTCAACAAAAGAAGTATTAGTAGCATCAATTGATGTAGATTACCTTAGACCACTTTTAACTGTTGATTCAGAAGACACCCTTAGATTAGTATATCTTCTAAGGTATTCTACAGGTAATTACTTATTGTCATCAGCAAAATTGTGGCAAAAACCTTTGCTATCTAGTTGGTCATTTCACAGTACTTTGTTTTCAGATGAATTAACATCTAATCATGCATTCCTAATAACAAAAAATGATACTCTAGTTTATTCGCAGCATGTAACTAATTTACCAAATGATAAATTTGAAAATAACTTCGTTGACAAAATATTAATTACATGTACAAATGAAATCGGAGAATGGGATTCAAGAGAGACATTGTTTCTCAATCCACTTTACAATAATGAAATATTTGGGCATTATGATGAGAAATCAGATAATATTTACTTTCTTCTAAAAGATAAAAGGGTGAATAGTCCACAAACACACATAATTTATAGACAGAATGACACAGATCAAGATTCATTAGGAGATATAGATGAAGAGATTTTCTGGACAGACAAGTATGAACAAGATAGTGATAATGATTTATTATTTGATGGATATGAAGTAAGAGAAAGTCTCAGTAATCCTGCAATAGCAGATACAGACTGGGATACTCTAGGTGATGGAATGGAATTTAATCTTTACTTATCAAATCCATTAGTAATTGATACAGATGGTGATGGTATAACCGATGGTGATGAAGTGAAAATCTGGGATACCAGTCCAATTGATGTTGATTCTGATAGTGATTTCATTTCCGATTTTGATGAATTATTCATTTATCTAACCAATCCAAATAATAGGGATACAGATTTCGATGAAATGCCAGATTTCTGGGAAATAGTAAACGATTTAGACCCCAATTTTAATGATGCCGGGAATGATGAAGATTCAGATAACCTATTCAATGTTGAAGAATTTTTTGAAAATACGAATCCACATCTTAATGATACAGATGCTGATGGCCTGAGTGATGGGGATGAGGTGAAGATTTGGTACACTAATCCATTAAAATTTGATACCGATGATGACACAATTAGTGATAGTGATGAGGTCTTGGTTTACCACACAAATCCTTTAAAGGAGGATAGTGACGGAGATGGATTTACTGATAGAGAAGAAATCAATAGTCAAACGGATCCAAACAACCCTAATGACAACATTCGCATTCGGAAACTTAGAACAGCTCTTATTGCTACTCTAGTTCCAGTTACAATTATTCTCTTATTATTTGCTATTTTTGAAACTCGTTATAGAAAAAGAATTAAGATATTGTTTGAAACTGAGAAAGATGAATTTGTCTTAGAAGAAGAAAAGCTTGCAAAATTAATTGACACTAAAAACAACAAAAAGGAAGACTAATTTTGTGTTTTCTTTACCTCTAACGAAAATGATAATTACCATTAAAACAAGCTTTTACTAAGAATGATTAACTTTAATCAAAATTGAGAAGTTATAAATGATTCACAAAATAATCGTTATTGATTCACGAACAACTGTAGGACAAGTTCTTTACGATAATGATGTAGTTGCCTTAGAGACAGATCTTCTCACAGGATTTATTTCCGCCTTGAGTGCTTTTGCAAAATGCTTGGGAGAGAAATCCATTGAGTTTAAGGGGGCAGATTTAGGAGATCACAGATTTTCTTTGATAACTCGAGATCATTTGACCTATGCAATTTTTCAAGATTTATTTGACAATGAACCTTTTGCCCGGTTAGCTTTGAAAGAAATGATAGATATTTATCATGATGAATTATCTCTTCTGAATTTATCCATTGATACATTACGAGGGTCAATAACTGAGGAAATTACCGCACTCATAGAAACGGAATATTTCCCTGTAGGAATTCTAAAGAAAATTAATAGTGAAATTGAAACTCTTATTTCTGATTCTGATGTTAATTTTGATTTGATGTTCTTATCAAGTATAAATAATGGTATAATCCAAGTTTGGAGGAGACCTATTAATCCTTCAATATTGAAACAATTTCTCGATATAATATCAAAAATACCTTTGGAAATGAGTTGGTTAGCAGAAGGGAAAACTAACAACTATGGTCTTTTCGATTTAAATGGTGATGAACCAGAACTTGAAGCTTGGATGATACGAAGAGTTAGCACTACAAATTATTTTATTGCAGGACGAGCAATTGCTAAAGCCGAACAAACAAAAGAAGGATTTTCTACCAAAATATCTCAGATTTTTGAGAAGGTTTCAGAATTAGTAGAGGATGCACTTGAAAAAGAATGGATAAAAACAAGAGAGGAATTATAAAACCCTCCAATCCATGAGAAAATTTTAAGTAATTCTAAAGCACATTTTTTCATTAACAAGTAATTTTAATGCCCAATATTTATTATAATCCATAAATTACAGATTGAATGGGTGAATAAATAAATGGTAAAATCTGAAAACATCAAAAAGCTGCTAGAAGATGGTTTAGAATCTCTGAAGAAAAATAAAAATGAGAAAGCTATAGAATACTTTGAACGAGTTATAGCTGTTGAAGCAGAGAATACTATGGCTTGGAATAATAAAGGAGTAGCTTTGAGGAAGCTTGGCAAAATAGAAGATGCCATAAATTGCTATAACAAAGCACTGAGTATTGATCCTGATTTATCTCGAGCGTTATTAAATAAGGCTCGTGCATTAAAGATGCAAAAGAAATTTGATCTAGCACTTTTCACATATGAGGATATTTTAGAATTACATCCAGAACACCGTGAAGCAATAGAAGAAAGTGAACGAGTTAGAAATTTGCTTTCAAGACAAGTTCAGCTTATTCAAGTAGAAGAATCTGTAACTCAGAAAGAAAGCGAGGAAAGAAAGCTTTTCAATGAGCGAAAAGAAGAATTGATTGAGTTTTTAGAAGAATCTCGTAAAAGCATAAGTGATTCAGTTGAGAAAATTGAGGAAATTTTCACCTCCGGGATTAAAGAAGAGGCATTAGAACATAGAGATCGTATTCTTAATGCGTTAATTTCTTTTAATAAACAATTGCTTAATCGTATTAGAAATATAAATGATGAATTCGTTACTTTAGATTTTGAAGAAGAAATAAGAGAGTTAATTGATACATGGGATGCCTTTAAAGATGCAAAAATTGAAGAATTAAAAAACTTGAATTAAATGAAATTTCTTGATAAAGCATCAAAAATCCATAGTACCAGCATATTGATGAGTGTAATACTGTGGTAGTAAGCAAATATTGGTGTTTTTTATATATTGTAATCGCTGAGGAATATCTGCAAATATACACTTTGACACAATGTGAGGGTTTAGATTGTGTCGGGTGGATGGACAGCATTGCTGTCAGCCGAGGTGAATAAGGTTTGATGAGACTCTTAACTGTACATGTTCCGGATGGATTTTTAGAAGGGCTAGATGAACTCGTACGTCAAAAGAAGTACGCTAATAGAAGCGAAATTATTAGAATTGCTATTCGCGATTTACTACGAGATGAACTATGGGATCAGAGATAACTCTCCCCCATTTGTTCTATTTCTTTTATTTATTCCAATACAAATTGTTACATGTTTTGGAGAAAACCTTCCACAGATTCTTCATTATCCAATTCTACAGCTGGAATATTCAAAATTTTTGCAACGTATTTTAATTCGTTTTTGAAATTTCCTAACGTTAGGGTGAAGTGATTTGATCCTACTGCTTTTACAAACAGCTCTTTCGGAATGTTAGATTCCACAACAGTATGTGGCCAAGATTCACCCCAAGCTTCTTTTGGTTTTTGATATTTTGTTGAAAGTTTTCCTACTCCAAACTGTAAGATGTATTTACCAGCTATTCTCATAAATTGAGCATAAGTTACTTCATCTGTTGTTGAAGGAGTATAAAATCCGAATGCTCCTCCAGATTCCCCTTGGCATTGAGGTTTAATTGTACTTTTTAATAAAGAAATTTTAGGATCAGTGGAATTTGCAGCATAAAAAGCACTTGCTCCACCACAATTTGCAATTACAAAGTAATTTTCTGTTAAAACTTTTAAATCACCAAACAAAGGAGGGATCTTACTATTTAATCCAAATAATATTGCAGAAATTAGAAGGCTCTTAATATCACCTTCACAAGTAGTTGGTATTATTGGTTTCTCTCCCTCACTATCATATGGGAAGGGAAGGAAAGCAGGTATCAAACAACCTGTTACTCCAAAATTGATACTAAGTTCTGGTTGACATTTAAGTGAAACTCCAATAATTGATTCACCACTTTCTAATCTTTGAGCAATCAAATCCTTTGCTGCAAAATACAATGCGATTTGTTTTTCAATGGAATCTACTGTAGTCATCTTATTGTCATAGACAATTTGACAATTATTTTCCCTCAACCATTTTAGAAAATCTGAAACACGATTTTCATTCTTAGAGAGCAGTATTTCAACTCGGTCTATTAGCGTATTTTGATCTTCAATTACTATATCATTTATTAGAAAGTTTTTCAGAGATGGTATATCGTCATTTAAATGTTCCATATTTAATGCTGGACTACCTCCCCAAAGTATAAGTGTTCCATTTCTCAAATACTTGACAGCACAGGATGCTTTTGACCAGGAAAGTAAGTCGTGATAATCCTTTTTCGAAGAAACAATAAAGCGATTATGTGTTTTTATATGATGATTATTCGCTAACTGCCAAAATGTTGCACCTGTTGAAGCAACAGCTGTTATACCAGGCCATAATGGATCATTCTTTGTTACGAGTGCAATTGGGACATTAACTTTTTTAGCTAATGTGAGAGGTACGTTTGGTTCATTCCAAGTCCAGCAACCCAATATTAAAGCACTTATGTTTTCCTGTAAGAATTCTTTGCTTATTTCTTTAACATCATCTAGTTTATTTATACCCCAGATTTCATTATTCTTTTTTTGTTTTCGAAGTTCGGTTTGGGGATCTATAACCTTAAATCCATCTGATTCTAATTTTTGTTTAAGTTCAAGATGATTGTTTCTAATATAATCTTCACGTTCCTTGATCAAATGCACTTCGCTTCTCGGATCTGTAAAAGAAACAATTCCAAGCTTCATTTTTGGGGTTGAGTTGTATTTCTGTTTTTTTGCACTCACAATAAACTCCTCCTAAATTGGAATTTTAAATGTCCGTTTCATTTATTTTTGATTTTCTCCAATAAAATAAAGGATATTTAATTAATTAGCTTTTACCACAAATCATTTTAATTAAGAAATTTCTATCTAGATAAAGAAAAATTCTCTTTGAATTAGGAGTTAGACGTATGTCCTTTCCTAGACAACGTTTTGTTCTTGACACAACTGCTTTTACAGATGCCAAATTAATAAGTCATCTCGGTGGAAGTATAACTGAAGCCGTAAACAGGCTTTCTGAATTAATTAGTATAGGTAGATTACGGTTAAACATTTCTTGTTATATGCCCCCTAGTACATTTAGCGAGCTCAAATCTTTTCTTCTCGAGAGCAAATGCACAATCCGTGATGTTGACCAAGTTGAAGCATGGGTTGTAAGAAAGGCCCCGGATAGACATTCAGTTCTGTTATCTTCGCAAGTTATTTACGAATACGTTTCTGACGTGAGGGATAGATTAGATCAAGGCATGAGTATTGTTAGAAGAGCGATAAAAGAAGCTTTAAAACAAACAGAGAGAAATCAATATGACGATAATACTCATACGATTAAGGATATCGAGAATTCTCTTTCTAAAACTTATGAAGATAAATATAGACAAAAAATGAGAAGAGGGGTTTTAGATTCTCTTCCTGATATCGACACACTCATTTTAGCCAAGGAACTTGGTGCAGGAGTGGTCTCAGCAGATACAGGAATAAAGTCTTGGACAGAAAGAATGGGAATACGGTATGTCGAAGCCCATTTCTTCCCTCAAATTATTCTTACCTATCTTGAAAGATTAGAAGATATGCCTAGTTCATACAAGAAATTTTCTTCGAAAAATAAAAAAAGTTGAGTAATAGCATGGTTGATAGTGGAACGGAAATGGATGCAACAATGAAAAAAACAAAGAAACAAGATGAAGTGAAAATCCTTTTTCGATCCAGAGATGATTATATGTTTGCTGGGGTAATCGGTGGATTAGCTTATTTTTGGGGGATAGGTTCAACTACTCTTCGTATAATTTTTCTTTTTCTTATGGTAATAACAGGTGGTCTTGCAGTTCTAGTTTATTTCATTCTAATGAAAGTAATCCCCTTAGAACCTGAAATAGAAATTAGTAATAGTAGATAAAGAAGTTTTAAAGAAAAATGTGATTTATTATCCTAATTTAAAAACAAAAACAGTGAGTTGTAAATCTTGAAGAAAATCTGGGCTCCTTGGAGAATTGAATATATAAAACAAACTAGAGCAGATGATGAATGCTTTATCTGTGAAGTCATAAATGATGATCCTATTAATGATAAGAAAAACCTCATTCTTCATAGAGGAAAAAATGCAATTGTTCTTCTGAATTTATATCCATATATTGCAGGTCATTTAATGATTGCACCATTAGAGCATACAGCTGATTTGAAAGATTTACCTTTAGAAACTGGTTCTGAAATGTGGGCATTAACTACAAAAACTGTGGAATTATTGAAAGCAGCTATACGACCGGAAGGATTCAATATAGGATTGAATTTAGGAAAAGTTTCCGGAGCTGGCTTAAAAACACACTTACACATACATATTGTTCCACGTTGGAGTGGTGATACGAATTTCATGCCTATCTTATCTGATACTCGAGTAATATCACAAGAATTATCTGAAACATATAGTGAATTGGAGAAATTCAAAGAAATATTGGAAAAATAGTGATGAATAGCGGATTGAATCCAATGGCTCTCAGTGATTATTTCGGAGAATTAGCAGCAATAGCTGGGGCAATCTGTTTTGGACTAGGTAATGTAATCATTAAGTCACAAGGTAGTAAAATAAAACCTATAGCTGTTAATGCAATTAGATTATCCTTTACTGCGGTATTTTATTTGATAGTAATGTTATCATTAGGAGCACTACAGACAGCATTTTCTTTTGATTACAAAACAGGCTTACTACTAGTTGGTGGAACTGCATTAGCTATCATAATTGGTGATGTTGCTTTCTACTTTAGTCAACAGCTGATAGGATTATCTCGAGCATATCCAATTGCTGTGAGTTATCCTTTACTAACCTATTTGATTGGAATTATTTTAGGATACGAATTTTATGATCTTTTTAGAATTCAAGGAGTAATGTTGGTTGTTTTAGGTGTATACTTAATATCAAGTTCTACTGAAAATGAAATCGAGAAATACATTCGAATTAATAATAAATCGTCTGTAGATTATCAACTAATAAAAGAACGAGAACAGAAAGAAAAAAATAATACATCAATAAGTGATCAGGAAAAAAAGAAAAAACGCAATCTTATCATAGGAATTATGGGTGCTCTTACTACGGCAATTTGTTGGACCATTGGAACAATTATGCTTGATAGAGCATTAACAGTTGAAATACAAGGCATAAATGCCAATGCTTACAGAATGATCTGTATAGCTCCATTAGCTTTGATAGTCTTCTTTGCCGGAAATCGTGGTAAACAGAAAAGCAAATTCACAAAAAAAGGGGTATTATTAGTATTATTTGCTGGAATAATCGGAAACACATTTGGAAGCTTGTTCTATTTACTCTCTTTATCATTTACAGAAGCATCCACTACAGCAGCAATCACTGCAGCATCCCCTTTGATAGCTTCACCACTCTCAATTTTATTTCTAAAAGAAAAGACGTCATTAGTACTTTTTATGGGAACACTACTAACAATTTCAGGAATATGGCTAATAATTTTGTATTAGCTTTCTTTGGCATCTGCAACTAAGAAATTCATTCGGGTATATGAACCGCAAATTTGGCAATTATATTCTGAGAGAATAACAATACCCGCTTCTGTATGATAGACTATCTTTACAGATTTACTTCCGCAGAGAGGACATTTTTCAGTAACTTTGATGGAACCTTTGTTCATCGATGTATTGAACTCCTTTTTACCATTGAATGTATTATTTCTCTCTCTACCACATGTTATTTAAAAAATCTATGGTTTATAAACTTTATAAGCTTACCAAAAATTCCAATTCCAAGTCATAATAAAATAACATAGATTTATACTTTTCGACAAAAAGATTGTGGGAAATTTTTACTTATTAGGAAAAGTTTTTTTGTGATACAGTTTCTAAAAGAGTAAAGATGATCGGAGTTAATGTAAGAAAATGACTGATGTTATAGAATATGTAGAAAAAGTGAAAGGTTGGTTAGACGAGCTTAATTTGAACTATTTTGTTTCACAAAGTGGAACAGAGATTATGCTACCGTATAAAATCGATGAACGAACCTTTAATGTTAGAATTGTTGTTGCTCCTGAATGGATGCAATTATTCTGCCAAATTATGGTAGCAAATGAAGTTCCCCAAGAGCTTGTAAGCACTATTCACGCAAACCTTCTATTAGCAAATTTCAATCTAAATGAAGTAACTTATTCGATTGATCCTGAAGGTAATATTTATTCCGAAAATGATATGCCAGTAGAATCTGATATTGTAACTTTTAAATCAGAATTGGGGGCAGTAGTTTTTGGTTATCAGTACTTCTTTGAGCAGTTAGCACCAAAAATCGGTGGAGCTGTTGAAAAGATGTCAAAGGAAAAATTAGGAATAACATAGGAATTCTTTTACTGGATTTCCGGTATTTCCTATTTTATTTTCTCTATTTTTGCACCGTTTCTATTTACTTTTGAGGATAGAATTAAGTCGAATTCATTTTTAGGAAATTCATCTTTTATTTCTTTGATTATTTTTTTTGCTTTTTCGTCTGTATCTGTTAATGCAAAAATTGTTGGACCAAAGGAACTTAATCCTGATCCATAAATGTCTTGGTTTTTTCTTGTTAAATTCAGTAAATCGTGTACAATTCCTTTTTTGTAGCGATTCATCCCAAATTGTGTAAAATTGGTTTGCATTTCAGTGAGTCCTTCACCGAAGGCTTGAATGTCTTTTTCAACAATAGCTGGAAGGATCTTTACCAAAATTAATCTGGATAGTTTTTCTACTTCTGTAGCAAGTATTGGGCAATTATCAGTGAAAAAATCGATTTCTTCTTTGCCATGTGCTCCTTGTTCCGTTTTCGTTGTCAATAAAACGAATTGCCAGTTACTTGGAGGATTATACCTAAAAATAACTGGAGGAGGTGGGGCTGCTGATATACTTGAAGGTTTGAAAGACTCTGTTTGTTTACCTTTACCAAATGTATGTCCCCCATCAAGAATTATGCCACCCTTATCAAATGCCGCAACACCAATACCACTTGTCCCACCTCTTTTAACCGCATTAGCGATGTCTACAACAGACGTTTCAATTTTGTGGAGTTTTGCTAATATAATCCCAATTGCCAAAGAAAATTGAGTATTGGATCCTAATCCAACATGTTGCGGAATTCTCTCAAGTACTTTAAAATCAATATCATTGGTTGTTGTTTTGAAATATTCATCGAATCTAGTGATTACAGAAATCAAAGATGGGGAAAGAGAAACTTTGCTGTTGCTGTTCTCAGTAATCCAACCTTTTATTTCCCATCCTGGTTGTTCTAAAGCAACACCCAATCCACCATTTATTCTACCTAATTGACCATTTAAATCAATTAAACCGAAATGTAGTCGACAAGGGGTTTTTACTTTAATTTCCAAATAAACACACCAGACAAATTGTAATTAAAATTTCTTTAAATATGCTTAACATATTGACCGGAATTTAAAAGTTTAATCTAGTGAAGATTCGAGTGAGTAATAATCAAGACTGAATATCTGAATTAATCTTTTTTTACAAGAATATTTATTTGAAAGAAAAAGTATGTTATAATCAATTCTTCTGAATTAATATGGAGGGAAGATAATGCTTGATAAGGTTTTGAAATTTACAAAAATCTGGTTCCTATTCTCCAGCATAATAGAACTTACTTTTGCAATATCGTTTTTCTTTCTCTGGGAATGGTTCTTTAGAGGCATACAGC
>JAHLVZ010000029.1 GCA_019058165.1 Candidatus Heimdallarchaeota archaeon | reverse complement strand
CTCGAACCACCTAAGGTATAATCATAAGCATTTTGGGTTGGAAAATCATCTGAATTGGTTCTACCCGTGACATAACAACTCCCATCTTCTGTAACAGCAATTCCATATCCTTTATCCGATACTTCACTTCCACCAAGATAGGTGCTCCAGAGGAGGAAACCACTAGCGTTAAACTTGGAGATAAAGACATCAGCACCACTACTTAAGGTGCTGTTATAAGCATTCTTAGTGGGAAAATTGCTGGAAAAAGTCTCTCCTGTCACATAGCAGCTGCCATCACTAGTAACAGCAATAGCATATCCACGATCTGTCACACTTCCGCCAAGAAAGGTGCTCCAGATGAGGAAACCTTCAGAAGAAAACTTGGAAACAAAGGCGTCACTATATCCACCTAAGGTACTATTTAAAGCATTTTGGAGGGGGAAATCAATTGACCCAGTATAGCCTGTAATATAACAGCTGTCATCACCTGCAACGGAAATATCATAGCCATAATCCAAACCACTCCCTCCAAAGAAGGTGCTCCAAAGAAGCAAACCACTGCCAGTAAACTTAGCAACAAAGGAGTCTCTGGTACTGCTGATGGTATCGTTAAAAGCATATAAGGTGGGAAAATCGCTGGAACCAGTATAACCAGTGACATAGCAGCTGCCATCGCTGGCAATAGCAATACTATACCCACCATCCATAGCATTCCCTCCGAGGTAGGAACTCCAAAGGAGGGTGCCATTGGTGGAGAACTTGGCAACAAAACCATCATAATACCCACCAGGAGTACTATCAAAAGCATTTTTGGTTGGAAAATCTTCTGATCTGGTATTACCTGTCACATAGCAGCTCCCATCGCCTGCAACAGCTATGCTATGCCCCACATCCGACTCGTTTCCACCAAGGTAGGAACTCCAGATCAGCTGACCGCTCGAAGAGAATTTGGCAAGAAAAGCATCCTCATTACCACCATAGGTGCTGTTATAAGCATTCTGTGTGGGGAAATCGCTTGATCCGGTCTGTCCTGTCACATAACAGCTGCCATCACTGGTAACAGCAATACTATACCCGAAATCCGTCTCATTTCCGCCGAGAAAAGTGCTCCAGAGTGGGTAACCTTCAGAAGAAAATTTAGAAACAAAGGCGTCTCTGCTACCGCTGAAAGTGCTGTTAAAAGCGTTCTGTGTGGGGAAATCGCTGGAAGCGGTTTGACCAGTAAGATAACAACTACCATCTTCAATAACAGCAATACCCACCCCGCTTTCACTCTCACTACCGCCAAGGTAGGTGCTAAAATTTAATTTGGGATAGGTTGCAGGTACAGCTTCAGGATAAGCAAGTGTTATAGTTTGTTCAGTAAAAGGAAGCACTTGCTGAGTTGCTGAAAGAAACACCACACTTATGAGAAGGACAACGGTTAAAGGATTGATTATTAATCGTAAAAATTTTCCCAATATCCTAACCCTCAGTAATATATTTTTAACTTGTATTAATTAAAAACTTCTGTAAAAAATAACAAGAAATTGGTATGCATAACCAATAAAGAATTGCTTGAGTGAATTTTTCTTTTACTTTACAACCAAGACAAAGAATTTCAAGAGAAGCGCTAGCAAGAATTTTACGGATAAATAATTAAACTTCAACCAAATATATTACATAAGGTGGGCAAGGATAAAATTGTGGACTGAAAGAAGAAAAAAGAGATTGACAATATCAATTATTGTTATAATCTTGATTGCTTCTGCACCAGCAACTTTCTTTCTTACTATAGATATATACTTTTTAAGAAATGGTTATATTCCAGGTTCATTCGAATTTCCTAATTATTACATGGAAGAATCCATATTTTATGTCACGCATTTCCGTGAGAGATTATTAGTACTTAACAACAGCAATTATGAACAATTACAATTGTTAGGATCTTTAGTACTTTCAGATTATAATAGGGCTCCACTTACGAAATATGCTAATTACTTGTTTCTTTGCAGGTATGAATCTCAATTCCCAGAAACACCCGATTACATTTTTTACTTAGAAATTGTGGACGTGAGTGATCTTGAAAATCCACAATTAATAGTTGAACTACAACTACCTGATGGCTATCCCATTTCTTACTCCAGCCTTTATATTCATGAATTTGTAGAGATAGAGAATGAATTACATTTATTCTTAAAGGATGAGGATAAAAACCGTTTCTTAGTGATTAATTGTACCAATATGTATCAACCGACAATTTTGGATTCTTATCAATTCCCCGGAGAAGCAAGAACGGACTATGATAAACTCTACAAATTCTTTATTCGAGACAAAACAGTCTTTATCCCAACTCTTAATGCAACTGATTCGTTCGGAATCACAGTTTATAATATTTCATCCCTTACCAATTTCACAAAAATTGGGGAGTGGTTTGGAAATATTTCACTTGAGACCTTTGATTCTGTTTACGTGACAGAGGATTACCTTTATCTCAAGGACACAAGAAAAGGTCTCGAAGTTTTTAATATCCAAAATTTAACTCATCCAACAAGAATTGGGTATGTAACGGGTCCGAGTGCAAGGTTTTTCTGTCATAAGAACTATGTGCTTGGTCTTGGCTTTTACTTTTTTAATATCTATGACTGCTCCCTGACTAATTTCACTATTCCAATTAATAATTACACGTATCCAGATATTGCATATACCTTTATTCATTACAACTTTTTCGATGAGTCAAAAATAACAGACAAGTACTTTTACCTTCCATTTACTATTCATAAACCGAAGAATGAAACGCTCCACGTTTGGGATTGGAGTGATCCTTACAATCTGTCAATTAAGGCTAAGCTTGGCATGCCAACAGTTCCATCGTTAAAAGAATTACGAAGAACGTACAAAAAAATAATTTCTCCAATAATTATTGGGGACGCAATAGTTGCTGTGACTGGAATCTTCTTGTTAAGATGCTTGAAGAGAAAGAAAAAAGAAATAGTTACAAAATAAAGTATTTGAGGAAGAAATAGGATTAGTTCAAGCACAAGGGATTCTACTTTACAACCAAGACAAAGAATTTAAAAAGAAAAGAACGAAAGAAAAAAAAAGAGAAGAAAAAAATGATAGACCACAACACAGTGCTATACATACTATACATCGTGCTAATACTAGGAGGATTCCTAGCGCTAGGCTATCACCTTTTCGCAGGCGAGGAAGAGGAGTAACGAGTACATCCTATCGTCTTTTTTAACGATTTTTCCTTATTTATGACACTTTTTCTTTCATCAAGCTGGATGGACTTTCCAGAATAGTTTTTCTTGTTCATTATTAAGGAATGGTGCTTCTCAGCATCCTTAGTATTTCTGTGTTCTCCACTTTCTTTTACCGACGCTGAAATTTTTCATCCGATTTTTTGTTACTTATTTTTTCTTTTCTTCGTTTTCTTTCCTTTACTATTACAAAAATTGTTATAAAAACTATAGCAATTATTATTGGTGGTGCTACATATATCATAAAAATATCAAAAGCAATGACCCAAAAACCATAAGGATTCAAAGGTATTCTTTCTGGATATATTCGTTTTATCTTACTTGGTGTAGAAGCATCAAATATATACAAGTATCCCATATATCCTGCAGCTCCGGAATCCTTTTTTTCAATTATCACAACAGCTAAATCTTCTTTCAACTCTATTTTCATTAAATCTATTGGTTCTCTTTTCCCCAAAACGTATTGATCTAGCATTTTTATGTCTTCAATATTGCTTAAATCTAGAGTGAGGAATTGTCTTTCTGTTATTAAATAAGCTATTTCATCTCTTACTTGAACTGATCGGGCATTTGGGGTATTGTATTGTTTTACTAAAGACAGATTTTCTATGTTCATATAATTATATAATTGCAATCCTGTTTTATCACAAGTAAAAAGATATTTCTCAGCGAAAAACAAATTCCGCAAATCTGTAAAACTATATTCTTTGATGAATGTAATTTGGTATGAGTTATTTATTTGATAAAGAGCGAGATTTCCTTCTTCGGTTATAAATAAACAATTATTTTCATGTATGAAATAATAATCAGGAATGGGTTTTTGCAAGTAATAACCGTAGAAATAACTTGTGTTTGTACTTCCTAGTAGCTGTATATTTTCAATGTCTGTGGCATTGTGTATTGTAAAAACTTTTGTTTCTTCATTCCAGGCCATACTATAAAGCATTTCATCTTTGAGTACTATTTTTCTGATATAGCAATCTAAATTAACTGTTTTTTTTGTTTTTACTTCATCTAATTCTATTACCTCAAGACTAGTATTTGGATAATCTCCAGAAGCAAATAGAATTGTATTTTCATCCTTTGTTATTGTGTATGGATAAGATGGAATAAGCGTTTCATTTATTGTGGCATCAATTGGTTTTGATGGTTCGGAAATATCCAGAATATCTAACCACCTACTCAATAATACATACATTTCCTTGTTGGCGATTAAGAAATCGTAACAACTATAACTCGCAGTATTTACTTCTAATGGTTTCTCGATTTTTAGGAAAGAATCTGTTATATTAGTTATCTGACTGAAAACTAACAAAAAAACGACTGAGAAGCTGATACTATTCAATCTCATTTTTCTGAAGCCCATTTTTTTCAACCTCTTTTCTTCTTTTTTTTATGCTATAAAAAATGACTACACCAATTACAATAATTGGTGCTGTAAACAATACACCATATAGAATTGGTATTAATGTAGGCCAGAAATCGACAGGTATGTTTTTTGGATATATTCGTTTTATCTTGTTTGGTGATGTTAGATCAAAGATGTATAAATACCAAGTATATCCGGGATAATTTGTCATCCAATCTTCTGTCATTACTATGGCTAAATTATCTTTCATCTCCACCTTCATTAAATCCAAATGTTCTCTTTTTCCCAATATATATTGGTCTAGGATCTCTATTTGCTCAAAATTACTTATGTCTAATGTAATCATTTGTTTTTTTGTGGCTAGATAAGCTAAATTATCGTCTATCTGCACTGATTGGGCATTTGTAATATTGTAATATTTTACTAAATTCAGATCTTCTATGTTTGAATAATTATAAAATCGTAATCCCGTTTCATCGCAGGATAATAAATATTCCTCAGTGAAATACAAACTATTCAAATTTGTAAAGTTATATTCTTTAATGAATGAAAGTTGATATGTTTCGTTTATTTGGTAAACAGCTAAATTTCCTTCTTCTGTTATGAAGAAGCTATTCTTTCCATTTATATAAAAATCAGGGAAATCTTCGTACAAAATAAAAGAAGAATAGTGATTTATGCTGGTATTTCCTATTAAATTTATATTTTCAATGTTTGTTGCATTATGTATTAAAAAGAAAAAACCCCATTTATTAAAAGTTACACTGTATAATAAGTCATTTCTCAAAATCATTTTTTTAAGAACAATATTTGGTAAAATATCTATTTCTATTATTTTTTCAGAATCTTCATCCAAATCAATTTTCATAAGACTCATATCTGGATATTGATAAATACTCATCAAGATAATATTTTCCTGTTTTGTAATTGCATATGGACGTAAATTCAATATTGTTTCATTTGTGGATGTTTCTACTGGATCTGATGGATTTGATATATCCAGAATATCTAATCCCATACTCCAATACATGTACAGATGATTATTTACAATTATAAAATCGAAGCAATAATATACTGATACAGTTTCTGCAAATGGATCTCTATTTCCGAACGGATTGTTTTTCAATCTCATATTTATTGATTCATTTTTATTGTTTTGATAATCAAATGATAAGAAGATTATCTGACTGAAAATTAGCAATAAAATTATTGAAAATTCAATTAAACGCTTTCCCTGTTTTTTATATCCCATATTTTTCCCCCAGGTGATAAGAGTCAATTTATTATATCTTCTTATTCTTGATAAAATTTTGCTTATTAGTGGCTCTTTATCTTTCATCAAGTTGGATGGGCTTTCCAGATGGTTTTTTTCATTTACAGTTTTTATTTTCTTCACTACTTTTTGTATCTTAGAAGAGCAAGATTGCTAATTGGATTGAGCTTTTTTTATTTCATTAATGCAAGAAACATAAAATTTGTATACAAAAATCACTCATATAACATAAGGAAAAAGAGGGGACCTATATGATAGAAAACTATCCTAAATGGATTAGGGCTTTTACAAAAATATTCCCAATCGTCAGTTCGATAGTTATCATGGGAACTCCATACAAGATAGAAATTTATGAATGGTCTTGTGATATTAGGTATCTATTCTATTGGACTAACATGCTTACCCCATTTATCCTTCTAAGCTTGATTTTGATCACCATTTCTTCCTTTTTAGTTTTCAATACAGCAAGCAGAAGATATGAAATTATTATGATGACATCTTCAATAATAGGTTTGCCTAGTGTTATTTGTTCTAACTGGGGACAACTCACAGGGTTATTATGCGGACCTTTTGTACCCTTCTTAATTCCTACTTACTATTTATCGATTGTTTTTTTCTTAGTTTTTCTTATTATGAGTATTTACTTATTACTAAAAAAGAATAAAATCAGATTGTTAGTGAAGCAAAATGAAGAATAATTGGTTAAAAGAAAAATAATCTAGATTTTGAATTCCACTCAAGATTTTCATTACTTTACTTGTAATATTTGATTTTTTCTTTACAAGATAGTTTGTGGATCTTGACTAGTTTTTTCCTCTATCAATTGTTGCCAACATGATACTGTTTTACAATTTGGACAATAGTATGCGGCATTACTTCTTGGATGAGGTTTTTTGTAATGATAACAAATATCGCTTTCTTCTAATTTACTTTGGCATTTTGGACATAGCTTGGACAAATAATGCCACCCTCCTGAGAGACCTAATCGCTGTGGTGTTAAATCATTTTAAAAGTGTTTGCTCTATTAGAATATAACAGAATTTTATTGTGATGAACTATCAAGAATAGGATTCTCTTTATTTCATGGTTTATTTTCTATTATTCTGTTTCCCTAAACATTTTCTCCCAAGGAAGTTTTAGTCACAATTATATATATGGGAGTTGGGTAGTACTTAGGAGGTATTAACATGGTCACTCATAGAATTAAGTATAAAATAGGTGATAAAGAGTTCGAAATTGAAGGTGAAAAAGACTTCGTTGAACAATGGTTTAAGAAATTAAAGAAAGAACTCATGGAACCTAAACCTGTGTTTTAGTTTCAAAGAATATTGATATCTTTTTGTTTGTTCTTTTGAGTTTTTGATTGATTTGTTCTTCAGCTTAACTTCAAAATTTGACTTCATTCCTACCAATTTAGTTAAATGATTTTGAGTTTTGAACTATCAAAATGCTTTCTAAGAGAAATGTAAAGCATAATTTTTCACAAGAAATTGCTTTATAGTCTATATTAAAAGATTAATATTTGTTAAATGTTATATAGTACATGGATCTATGAAGATGAGTAACTCCCTCCCCAATATGAAAATTATTTTTTCAGCTCATCAGAGATCCACCAATTATTCGATTTGTAATTCCATTACTCTATTTAGTTTGAATGAATTTTAAGTTCCATTAGTTGAAAGTATTTAATAATGAGGGAAAGAAATATTCTGTTATGCCTTTTACTCCTTTTCACTTAGGTTTTGGTGTCTTACTCATTGCTATTTGCCCTTTTTTCGATCCTATTGCTTTGCTATTAGGTACTGTTTTGATTGACCTTGAACCACTTTTTCATCTTCTTTTTGGTGTGGGTCAGCTCCATGGCGTTTTCCATAGTGTTTTAGGAGTTCTTGTTCTTTTCTTCCCCATTTCTGTTATTAGTTGGGGTTCCTACAAATTAATCAATAAATGGTTTAATTATCAGTACAAATTTAGATGGTATTTATCTCTGATTTCGAGTCTTTTAGGTTTGGTCTCCCATGTTCTTTTTGATGCAGGACTTTATCCTGAAATGATGCTTTTCTATCCCTTTACTAAACAAACTGGTTTTCTCTTTGGTTATTGGGATAATAAAATTTCAATGATTGCACTTTCAATAATGTTCGTAGTAGGTGCTATTATCTTAGCAATTAGAATGGCTTTGAAACATTATAAGAAGAAGAAACAAGTTACTTTGAACAACAAAAGTGAGGATGAAAAGAATACCGTAATTGTCTCGAAGAACGCGAATTAAATAGTTCTTTTTCCTTATTGATAAAAGCTTGTTTTGATTGTAATTGCTTAACATATCATTTCTTATTCATTTATTGATATTACTTACTCTTAATTATTCGAAGTCATCTTGTGATTTAAAAGAAGAAGCTTTTCCACTTATCACGGAGCTTTTTATCGCATGCTTAATGATGGCAGTTTTTCTCCCGCTTTACAAGAGGTTATTGCTAACCTTGGATTCAAGGAGTTCACTCCTATTCAGGAGTTAACCTTCCCTATTGTACAGAATGGTGAGAATGCTCTCATTATCAGTGCTACTGGTTCTGGGAAAACTGAAGCTGCTGTTTTACCTGTTTTTGATCAAATGATTCGGAGATGGGAAGCGGGAGACAAGAAGCCGGGAATAAATATTCTTTATATCACTCCTTTACGTGCTTTGAATCGGGATATTTTCAAGCGAGTTATTGATATTGGTGAGCAGTTAGGCATTCGGACTGGTATCCGTCATTCTGATACTTCTCAATATGAGCGAAGAAAGCAAACCTTGGATCCTCCAAACATGCTTATCACTACTCCTGAAACCCTTGGTATCATTCTTACTGCTAAACGGCTTGGTCAACATCTTCGCAACGTTTCCTGGGTTATTGTTGACGAGATTCACGAGCTAGTTGATTCTAAACGAGGAACACAACTACTTGTTGCTCTTGAGCGACTCGAACGGTTTTGTGAGCATAGTTTCCAACGTGTTGGTCTTTCCGCAACGGTTGGTGATCCGGAACTTGTTTCCGAATTTCTTGTTGGTCTTAGTAGAGAATGCAAAATTCTTGAAGAACCTACCCTTAAACCCATCAATTTATCAATTATTTATCCTGAATCTAATGATGATGATGATGATAAAGCTCTTTCTGAGAAGATTTTTTCATCCCCAGAAGCAACTGCTCGGGCAAGAAAAGTCATTGAGATTATTGAAGAGAATGAGCACACTTTGGTCTTTACTAATACTAGACAATTCACCGAAATCCTTGGAAATAGAATGCGATTAATCGGCACTGATTTCCCCTATGGAGTGCATCACGGTTCTTTATCGAAAGATGTTCGCAAGGAAGCTGAAGAGCGTTTCAAAAGTGGTAATCTGAAAGCGATTATTTGCACTTCTAGTCTCGAATTAGGGATTGATATTGGTTCTGTTGATACTGTTATCCAAATGATGTCCAGCAGGGATATTGCTCCTCTGTTGCAGCGGGTTGGAAGAAGTGGTCACAGAATTGACAAAACGAGTAAGGGGATACTGATTACTATTGATGCTGAAGATATTTTGGAATCAGCAGTTATTGGGAGAAAGATTCTCAACAAAGAATTAGAAATAACAGAGCCCCATTTTCTCCCTTGGGAAGTTCTTTCCCATCAAATCGCTGGTATCTTAATGGAAGAAAGTCCACGGTATTTTGATGACCTTTTTGCTCTCATCAAAGGTTCTTACCCTTACAAAGATATGACTCGAGAGAATTTACAGGAATTACTCGAGTTAATGAAAGAACTCGGAACTGCATGGATCGAGGATGATAAAATCACTAGACGCAAATTTACACTTCATTATTATTTCAACAACCTTAGTCCTATCAGAGATGTCAAGAAATATCGCATCTATGATGTCGCAACAAATCGTACAGTGGGTTCATTAGATGGGGAATTTGTGGAAATTCAAGGACACGTAGGCACTGTTTTTATTGTAAAAGGTGTTCCCTGGAAGATTTTAGCTATTCAAGATGATAGGGTGGAGGTTGCTCCTGTTCATAACCCCATTGGTGCTTTACCGGTTTGGGATGGTGAAATGATCCCCGTGCCTTTCTCTGTTGCTCAAGAAGTTGGCAAAATAAGAAACGATATTTGGCAGAAATTCATTGAATCAGATGATATAAATGATGCAAAAAGTGTCTTGGGAAACTATCCTATCAGTGATAGGGCTAAACAGGAGATTGTGAACTATCTCAATGAACACTTTTCTGATGATAATCCTATGCCTTCTGATAAACGAATTCTTATTGAAACAATTGGCCCTGACATGGCGATTATTCATTGTGATTTTGGTAATAAAGTGAATCAAACTTTGGGTCAGCTTGTTAGTTCACTACTTATGGCTAAATTTGCTTGTTCTATTGGTTTGCGTTCTGATGCTTATAGGATTATTTTGACGTATCCTTATTTCTTAAGGCCAGAGCATATTGAAAGTGCTATTAGGGAAATAAAGGGAGAATTTGTTGAAGAATTACTTCGAAGAACATTGCCTCAAACTACTATGTATGAATGGCGCTTTGTTCATATTGCGAAACGTTTTGGTGTCATTAAGGGGACCTGGGAGCACGGGAAATTACATCCTCGAAGAATTGCCAGAGCGTATGAGGGTACTCTTGTTGCTGATGCCACACTGAATGAGCTTATTCATGATAAAATGGACATTAAACAGACCGTTGAAGTTCTTGAGAAAATTAGTGATCAAGAAATTGAGATTGAGACTATTACTAAAATATTAGTTGGAGACATGTCTCCTTTAGCTAGGTCTGGAGTCAATCAGTTACGATTCACTGGTTTTATTATCCCTAAGAAAGCTGACAGGCAGCTTGCTCTGAAAGTTCAGGAACGATTAGACAATAAGGAGATTCGGCTTATTTGTATGTGGTGTGGTAAGTGGAATGTTATTAGTAAAGTAGGGAATATTGATGAAAAACCTCAATGTCCTAAGTGTGGTGCAAGATATATTGCTGCTGTTTCACCAATGAATGAAGAACTGCATAAGGTAACAAAGAAGCATTTACGAAGAGAGAAATTAGATGAAGAGGAGGAAAAGATCCTGAAGAGGGGTCATAGAAGTGCCGATTTAGTTATTGCTTCTGGTCGGAAAGCCATTATTGCTTTAGCTGCTCGAGGTATTGGGCCGAGGAGTGCTAGCAGAGTCCTAATAAAAAGCTATTCGAAGGATGATTATGAATTCTATTCCGAAATTATTGATGCTGAAAAGGAATACTCCCGAACTCGTCCATTCTGGGGAGACTAATTAACGCAAAGACTAATTTACTTATTTTCTTGTGGTATTACTATGGAAGAATTCGCTTGGTATCTTGTATTCGTTGGTAGACCAAATGCTGGTAAGAGTTCATTAATTTGTAAATTAACTTCTGCTAAACCAGTTATTGGTAAGAAGCCAGGTTCTACGAGACGAATTAATAGATATAAGATTACTAAGAAATTTGAGGTTGTAGATGTTCCCGGTTGGGGAAAAATCCATGATCGAGCTAAATCATATGAAGATCGAATTAAAGATGAAATCGTGGAGTTTTTTGAGAAGTACAAATTCCGCATTCCTGCTTGTATTCTTGTAATTGATGCTAAAAGCATCATTGATGTTTCCAAACGTTTGTCTAAAAAAGGAATTATTCCAATAGACCAAGAATTGTATAATTTCATGAAAAGTAACGGTTTGATTCCAATTGTCGCTATTAATAAAATTGACAAAGTAGCTAAACACGAAGTAGATGAAGCAGTGGATTACTTCAAGAAATTAGTTGATTTTGATAATCTGCCTGAGAAGTATCAAGAAACAGTTATTACTGTGAGTGCAAAACAAGGAACAAATTTGGGAATTTTAAGGGATTTAATCCGCAAGCATCTTCGCAACAATGATGTGGAAGAATTTGAGAGATACATCAAGTTGAGGTAAGACAGAAATTCGAACCTCTCCAAAATGTTTTTAATAGGATTAATGGATATGCGAATTACCGACATTTGCAATAAATGTTGATTCTTGGAAGGTCTAAATGATGGCATCTATGAACATACAATGGAGACAGGGAAAACCCATAGGAATTCTTGCTATCCTTACAGGATTTGCTATACTAACTCAAATTCCCATGATTTATCATGCCCGTGAGATACTGGAAGTTGTTAGTAACAAATATCTTGCAGCTTACATTACCATGATTGTTGCAGCAGTATTCATAATTGCAAATGCTAAAATGCTTCTCTTTGAAGCTTTACTAATTCGCTTAAGATCTTTTGATATCAAAGATTTCAGAGCACCCTTCTTGTCAGCTTCAATTATCACAGCGATTTATTTTGCTGCTTACTACATAGTTTATGCTATCTTAAGTGGAGTAGAATTATTTGGCTATCAGAATCCTGTATCACAATACGCTTTTTGTCAAATGATTAGCTTATTACTCGTTATGATAGGTTCATTTTGGTACAACAAACGCCAAATGAAAACAATCTCATAATTAGCTGTTTGACTTCACTGTTTAAGACACTGGTTTCCAGAGAATGTTTAACTCATCTGCTTTCTTTGTTGCATTTTTCAACTCTTCAGGATAAATCCTACGATTGATCATGCGATATTTATCAGGATCTCTTTGAACCAAATATTGAGGACGATATTGTTCCATAATATTTACCAATGATTTTGGGATTTCTTTTGAGCACCATTCTAAAATAGGATAAGTATCTTTCTCAACTCTCCCAGGTATAATTAAGTGTCTTATTAAGACTTCACCTGATCCTTGTGTATAAGCCATTTTGATGTTTCTTGTTACAACCTCTCTGTACTGATTTATCCCGGACATTTGTTTTGCAAACTCATTCTCCCAAAATTTGAAGTCAGGGAGCCAGAAATCCATTACCTCAAGGAGTAATTTGGTGGCTTCAAGGGATTGATACATATTAGAATTCCATAGCATGGTAATGTTTTCATTCATTTCTTTTAAGCTAGATATTATTGTATGAAGATTTGGAGTTGGGTCACCGCCAACAAAATTAATGTTTTTTGCTCCCTCCTTCCACAATCTTTGAGCCATGAGAGCAACTTTCTTTGGTGAAACAATAACGCCCCCACTAATGTTTTCTCTCGATTCATCACACCATTCTTGAGAAATATCAGAATTTTGACAGAACACACATGTAAAAGTACAACCAGCAAAAAAGATAGTTCCACTAGGAACTAATACTGATTCTTCCCCGGAGTGCAAAAATGCAGATGATAAGATTGAATCCTCACCTAATCTACAAAAACCAACTTTACCTTCCTTTCTATTTGTTTTACAACGGCGTTCACAGAAATGACAATCTTTCAATATTTCAAGAGCAATTTTCTCCTTTAAATCAAGGAAAGAAATTTCTGGAATGGCCATGTTCTTCAGAGAATCCTCTTCCTGAGCTATTTTTTCAAGGTAATCATCAAATTCCTTAGCAATTTTGTCATGTTCTTCCCATAGTTTCTCTAAGGGTTCCTCAAGTGAAATGTTTACTGGAATTCTTTTTGTGATCAAGTATCTCGCATGGTTTTTCCCATCAAGGATTCCGCTATAACGCCGATACCTTTCCTTAATTTCGGGATTCTTCCAAACATTAGCTGCATCAGGACGGTTGAGAAACCACATTTCACATTCCTAATTGAATTATAGATGTCTCTCTATTTTACTTTTCAGTATCTTTTTATGTGATAATATCAAGGATTTGATGTCATAATTTAATCAAATAAATATCTCAGAGGTTTATTATTTGGATCAATTAGCAGAAAAAAAAGCACTTGAGTATTTTAATTCTCATAATTGTTGTCAAGCTGTTCTACGAACTGTTCTTGAAGAAAAAGGACTAATGTTTGATGAAGCAGTTTTTGTTTGTATTGTAAACCTTTCAGCGAATGGTATGGCAATGAGCTTTGTGTAAAATTCATAATATTACAGGTTTTAACATTTGGTTATAAATCTAAAGTAGAAGTAGTTGGCTGGTTCGGTGATAATGAGGCTTACAATAGTATGACAAGTTTTGAGGTCGAAGGATTTGGTTTAAAGTATTCCTTGTAGATAACTGATAAGACTCTCTATACAAAAATACATATTAAACGAAGAGAATTAAAGCAGTGGACATTGTAATATACTAATCAAATTTATCTAAGAATTGGAAGTGAAGAAAACGGGATACTTTTTGTACAGAATTCTCGAGAAAAGGAAATTCCTACTCAAAGTAATTTTGTTATTGGGTTTAATCTCAATATCTTCACTGGTTTTCATTTTCCCATCACAGTTATCAAACCCACATATTTTGAGCAAATATTTCGAAAATTATGTAAATAATGGTATTATTTCAATTGATGAAGGAAACCTTGATTTTGAGGAAGAATCGGATGGTCCAATGTTTGATTACATATTAGATCATGGGCATGCAAATTCACCGCAATTTATTGAGGATTACAGTCAAATATTAAATGAATGCTCAACAAATACATTCGGTATATTTGATCCACAATCCTTTAGTTTGATGTCTTATGATTACATAAGTGTAAACAATTTTACAGAGAATAAAGGAAGAAAAGTATTAGGTGTAAACACAAATCAATACAATGAAATAAACACCCTAACAAACGAAAGCACAAGTGACGGCGCAATCATTTTTTCTTATGACAATAATGTGACTTTGGGTTCGTATAATGTTTCCTATTACGAACAGAATGCTTCACTAGCTATAGGCAAATATATTCTTGCTGAAGATTTTCAGCAAAATTTTCCATATTTAAATGATTATTTAGTCCATGGTTCAAAAGGGACTAATTTAACACAAATAATCTTATTAACGATTAATGATTTTGTTGCTTTTTTTGAACCTCTTATAGAATCACAATTTTCTCTTTATCTTTTCGAAGGGTATATCAAGTTTAGTAAATATCAACAAGAGATTATTTATTGGTCTATAAATTCTGTCTCTCTAATTAATAAATTCAAAGAGGACATTATAGCAAGTATTCAATCAGTAGAATCCTCCTTTGTAACCAATGACTTTAATGATAATCTCAATCTTGCTCAAGAAAACGCATTTATTGTAAACGTGGTTTTCTCTTTTATCCGAGCAATTCAACTATTAATTTGGATTCTTTCAGGCACTATAGTTGTTTTCGCAATTGCAAAAATGCAAAGAAGTAATGTAGAAAAAGAAGTAAAAACAATTTTTGCAGGAACATCATGGTTGAAAAGAATTTCTTCACTTACACTTGAAAGTTTATTGATAACTACAGGAAGCTCTGCCTTTGCTTATTTATTTATATGGCCATTTATTAAAATGCAATTATTATTCGGAATTAGTTTATCATTTGACAGACCAGTTATTCTGGGTATCTCTATTTATCCTGCAATATTATTTCTATTGATTTTTATAGTCAATTTGGACTTCGAATTTCATTTAAGAAGACTAATTAAAAGTGGTTTGTCCTCAGAGGAATATAAACCGTTTTCAAAAATACCAATTTATATCAAATTCATGGGTATAATATTGATTTTGTTATTAGTTTATGTTCTTAATAGAACGTTTGTTTCAATACTTTATCAAATTGGAATCTTCTTGATTGCTGCAATCATCTGCTTTATTTTATTTCTTCTTGTTAGAGTTTCACTTAAAGGTATAACTTCACTTGTTTATCGTCGAAAAAAGAGAAAAGATAAACCTTTATCGAAATTTCACATTCTGTATAATCTCTGGAAAAAACCGCTATTCGCAAAAATTTTCATTTACTCATTTATCTTCATGGTAATTTCTTCTTTGTTTTTGTACTCAACTACAACCTCAGAGTTTTTTAGATCAGATTACAAGTATATGCAAGCAGGTGAAATCAATATCTATACAAATAATCTGGCTAATACTACACAAGTAGATGCTTTTCTGCAAAATAATTCTGAAATCATAGATTATACAACTATCTTAAGAGCTTCTGGAAATGTATCTAATGATCTACTTCCGGATTTTGCTTATAGCAATATTTTTGGAATTGATAAGAATGACTATTTTGATTTCTTTAAGTTTTGGAGTAAAAAGAATTGGTTATCCGAAGGTCAGATAGAGAATTTTGATAATGAGTCCATTTTTGTAAGCACAAAATTCAAAGATGATGGGTATGAATTAGGTGATTCAATACAACTAATTAACAATCAGACTTTCACTATCCGTGGTTTTGTAAATAATTGGCCAGGGATCAGTGATTTTATTTCAACTGAGCGAACTTTCATTGTTATACTCGTTAACCAGTCATTACATGATGCGTTAGTAGCAATAGGAGAAGAATCTTTTTCATATAATTTTAAAGTTCATGTAAAAGAGGAGAATATAATAACAACTGTTACGTACCTATTAGCCCATCTTAGAACTTTAGAAGCATTTCATAAGTTAACTGCCCTTGATCCCTATGTTTTTGAAGGTATCAAAATTGTTTTCATTTTTCCTGTTATTTTGTTATTTGAAATACTCTCTATTCTTATAGTCTCCTTATTCATTTATACAAATTTAGATGATATACATTCGAGTTTAGAAGCAAAAACACTTGGCCTCATATCAATGGTAACAGATTATCGCAAACCAGTATTTTGGTTTAAATTATTGGAGTTTTCAATAATCTTTGGTATCTCTTTGGCATTGTTTCTACTAATATTTACTGCATCCGCACTTTTTCTACCAATTCTGGCTGATATACCACTCAGCGAAATTAATTTCTCAAGTAAAACTATTCTGTATTCAGTTATTCTACTCTCACTTTATCCTGCTTTGCTTCTTCTTCAGAATATTTTTGAGTATTTCAATAATAAGCGTATCAAGCTCCATTTATTGTATCGCCATCCAGAATAATCAAGGTGATAATATGACGAAACTATCCAAGACATTGAAAGCTATCGAATTAACAAAAATCTTTCCTCATCCGTCTAAAGAAAACACAAATATACCAATCTTCGCAGGAGCATCTTTCGAAATGATGTCAAATAACATTAATTTCGTGATTGGTCCTTCCGGTTCTGGTAAAACAACTCTCCTTCGAATCCTTATGAGTATTGAATCAATTAATGCAGGTGAAATCTTTTTAGATGAGATTGCAATTCATCAATTAAAAGGCAAAGAAAAAAATCAATATCTTAAAACTTTGGGTTATATGGATCAGTTCCCTGCAAAATTCTTATCAATGAACTTTTCTGTTTGGCAGAATTTAGATTATTCTTTAGTTCTTCACAAAGAACTCCCAATTGAGGAACGAAAGAAAATAATCCAAGAAATTGCTGAGTACTTTGAAATTACCAATCTTCTCAATCGAAAAACTATTCTGCTTTCCGGTGGGGAACTCCGCAAGTTGGCTTTAGCTTGTAATTTGATTTTTGAACCTTTGGTTCTTCTTTGTGATGAACCGACATCCCATTTGGATAATGAAAACAAGGAGATGGTAATGGGTACTGTCTCAAAATTGAATGATTTATTTGATACCTTGATTGTTATTGCTTCTCATGATCATTCAATTATTGGTAGCAATCCAACTTTCAAAATATTTGAAAGGAGAATAATCAAATGACAATTGTAGAACTCGAACACATACAGTTTTCTGTCCCATTACTAAAAGATAAGATCCTTTCTATATTGAAAGACATTAATCTTACAGTAAATCAAGGAGAGTTTCACTTAATAACTGGACCATCAGGTTCAGGTAAAACCACCTTACTACAAATCATTGCTACGATTCTCCATCAAACATCGGGTAGAAGAAAAATCTTTGATATTGAAATTCCGATTATCAATCATAATAATGATATTTACTTAGTTAGACCAAAAATTGGTTTCCTTTTTCAAACCCCATTCATCCCATCCCATCTAAAGGTTAAAGATTTTATTACTATTCAGTCGGAGCTTTCAAACGTTGGAGTCGCATCAGCAGAGAAAAAAACTAATGAAATATTGGAGGAATTTGGAGTGATGCAATTCGCTAATCAATATCCAGTTAAGTTAAGCGGTGGTGAAAAGCAACGAGTTGCTTTAGCAGGAGTTTTATCTAAAGATATCGAATTATTATTACTTGATGAACCTACAGGTTCATTAGATGCAGAGAATAAAACAATTCTCTGGGATTTAATTAAAAATCTTCAAGATAAACAAATTACAATCATAGCAGTAAGTCATGATGAGTCAATTGCTAATATCACTGACATCTCTCATAAATTAGATTATGGTATTCTTAGTACTTCTTAATTGAAAATTCAAATGTTTGACGTATCATGTAAATTATATGAGGAAGGAGAAAAAGATGATAAATGAAAGAGAAATAGAACTAAAAAATAATCAACTAACTTTTAGCAAGAAAAAGCAACAAATCACTGTTTTGTTATTGATTATATGCATTAGCTGTTTATTAATTAATTCACCCATGGGAAAAACGATTTGCGTTTCTGCATTTTCCTTAGAACAAACTCATCCAATTTCAATCAATGTTCCAACCTTGAATGAGAGAGTGCATAACGAAAGATTCTTAGAGTGGGCGCATACCTATAATTTGGGAACATATATTCTCCCGGAAGAATCCATTATCAGAGTGAATTATACTGTTCTCGCTACTTCGCTTTCTAATGTTTCTTTTACATCTGTTTTCGTAAATGATACTGTAACCGTTTGGACTCCTAAACCTCCAAACTTCATACTTGCGCCTGGCGAATCCTTTGAGGAAAATTTCACACTTGTGAATGGTTATTCCGAGCAATCCAGTTTAATGGGTTATTATGCTTTGGTTTTAACTGAAAATTCTACTGCCACTGTTCATTGGTGGTACGAGGTTTTGTTTGAAGGTAAACGCTTATCCATTGGTTTTCTATACTTTGTTGGATCACTGATACTTGTTTTGACTATTCCTGTATTCCTCAAGAAGAAGAGGAATACTTCCTAATTCGTTGCTTTTTTCCCTTTTTGGGATTTTATTTCATTCCAATATTGATTCCTTGAAGTATTCGGTTCTTATCTCTATTCCATATTCGTTGTAGTGGTCATCATCAGCTAAGTGAATAAAACATCGATTATCAATTGTATTCAGTATTAATTCTTCTGATTTACTTAGTAAATATTTGATAACTCGCAAATTTATATATGGGAAATCCTCGTAGAGTTTCTTTGTGGAAAGGAAGCAAAAAAGGAACTCTGAGTCTCTAAGAGACAAGAAGAAAAAAACAAAGAAAGAAGAGGAAAAACGGATGCTAAGGGACTAAGAAAAGACCAGAAAGAAGAAACTTGAAGGAAGAAAAGGTATTATTGGGAGAGGTGAAGTTTGCGGAGCGGTTTCAGGAGCTGTCATGGCTATTGGATTAGTCAATAAGGCTTTTTATGGTGATTTAGCTGAACACAAAAAAGTAACTCGAGAAACAGCAAAAATCTTCTATGAACGTTTTGAAGAAATCTACGGGATTTCTACTTGCAATGGACTAATAGGAATTGATAGGAATGATCCTGAAGCTAAGAGGAAAGCCTCTGAAGCAGGAATTTACCGAGAAAATTGTTCCAAATTTGTACGATCTGCTGTTAATATTGTACACGATTTATTTGCAGACCAATAAAAGGAAGAAAGAATTGGATGAACCAATTCTGCAATATTTTTTATAATACTAATTCTGCTAGTTCTTCTAAGGAACATTCTAATAGAAATGGATTAAATTGTTTTCCTAGAACATCAGTGAGTTCAATAAGTCGTTTGTGTTTTTCAGTGGTTTTCTGGAACGGCCATTTGTGTTCTGGTTTCGGGGTTATTCTTAGTTTTTCACAAGTCTCTACACAACCAACGATACCATCAAAAACAACCTTAGGAGTTAGGTTTTCCGGTCTTTTCTCGCGGGAATGCATTATGATGCCTTTGATTTTCTTGTTGTCTTCATAATAGACAGAAGGGGCGTGACCGAATTTGATGAAGGGTGTAAATGTGTGTTTCATTAAGGAAGCATTGATTGTTGTAATTATCTCCTCAAATCGCAGAAGATTTTCACCATAGATTCCATAGCCTTCAAACAGAGCCATCTGGAAGCCTTCGGGGGGATTCCTTTTTGCCATTTTTACTCGAATCTCAGCCATTACTTCAAACTCTTCGAGGTCAACTGAGGTAAAATCCACTTTATTGATGTCGTTACAAATAGCTTGTACTTTTTCATCGTATTCTGTTGGATATTTCAAGATGAACATTGGAGGATTTGTTGGACCGGAGATATCGGGATGTCTTGCTTCGACAATTGTTTCACCATAGGTTAGAGGTATATCATGCTCGATTAGCCCATAGATAATTTTTCCAAAATTATTCAAGTTGTTCGCATGAATTACTGCATAGCTTTCTTTCCCTGCTTCTGGCATTGTTTTTATCATTACTTTAAGCTTTGAAACAACTCCTAATACTCCATGAGATCCAGCAATGTCAAGCAGTGATAAGCCCTTGTCTATTAGTTGTTTTTCTAAATTCTTATCATCACAAGTAATCTTTGATTTACTTAAATCATCATCAATTCGTTCTACAATGATTTTGTTGTTGTTGATATCGAAGAATTCCACTGAGAGGACATTATCAACCATTGTACCGGCAAGCCAAGCGTCATTTCCTCCACCATCTGTACTCATCATTCCACCGAGGGTGGCAATATCTCTACTTGATGGTGATACAAAGAACTTCCAGTTTGGTTGTTTTTTCTGAATTTTCTCATTGAACTCGTCAGCTGTCAAACCAGGATCCACTATTGCATATCCTTTTCCAAAATTAAGTTCATGAATTTGCTTTAACCTCATAGTACTGATAACAACTTTATTTCTTACTCCACCAGTACAAGCGCCACTCATTCCTGAACCCCCACCCTTAGTGGTTATTGGAAGATTTTTCTCTCGAGCATAAGTTATTGCTTCTTTGATTTCTTCCTCATTTGTTGGAAGAAATACCTCTACATTTTTTGTAGGATCTATTTTCTGGAAGATCGAAGCATTTGAACCTATAATGTATCGATTAAGTCTTTCCATTTTACTTTGTCTCCTCCAAATTTAGTGCTTTTACAAGATACTCAGCAATGTCCCCAGTGGTTACTCCATTTTGTTCGAATTGTTCCAAGCAAGAAGGACAACAAGTTACTACACAGGTTCCCTCTTCATTTAGTTCTTCTTTCTCTATTCGTTGCTTCATGATATCTTGCGCGATTGCATCATCTGTTACTCGAAGCATTCCCCCACCTCCACAACAAGATGGTTCCATTTCTATGACTTCAATTCCCATCTTCTTCATCAAGGATCTTGGGGCTTGGGTTACTTCGTTGTTTCTAAACAATTCGCAGGGATCATGATACTTGAGGGTAATATCTAGTTTATTTGGAACTGACTCTATTTTCTCATCGAAGTATTCAGTCATATGGAGTACTTTTACTGAAGGATCAAGTTTGTGATGATCAATTAACGCTTCCAAACAACCAGGACAATCAGTAACTACTGTTTTTGCTCCTACTTTATGGATTACTTCAGTATTGTGCTCCCTCATTTTGTCTGCTTGCTCTATTTTACCTAAAAGATCCAAGGGGTGCCCGCAACAGTATTCTTCCCCACCTAAAATCAAAAAGTTTTCATCAATGTGCTCCATTACTTTTAGGATGGATTTCAGAACGTTTGTATGCCTACTCCTGAATGACATCAAACACCCAACAAATAGGATGGTGTCTGCAGTCATGCCTTCACTATATACTCGATCATCTATATCTGGGAAGTCATCGTATAATTCCATGGTCCAGGTTTCGGCTCGCATTTCATTATCTAAACCATAGACATTCATTTCGTCAGTAATGTTTTCTCCAATCTGAACCAATTTGGGGAATTGATCTACAGAAGCTAATCTCTCTTCTCTAAAAATGTCAGTTAATTTTACTTCAGAAGTACAACTCTCAACACAGCGACCACAAACTACACAAGTGAAAATTGTTTTGGCGTATTCTTTTGCAAGCTCTTCATCGAATTTATCGGGAAAAGCTTCCTTTAATTTAAGGTAGTATAATTTTCCTCTCGGAGAAAATACTTCATTCTCTGTTGCTCTATAAATGGGACAAATCACAAGACAAGACCCACATTGCACGCATTTTTTTAACAATTCGCTTAATTCTTCAGTTTTGGAAGTCATAGTTTTAAGATCCTTCCGTTATTTACTATTCGCTCTTAATAGCAAGAGAATTCAATTAATAAAGTTAATCTTAGTTTTAATTCTTCAGCATTAAAATATGAAAAACCAATTATAGTGCATATTTATCTTCGATATGACATGTTTTTGCCGCTAAAACATTGGTTAAAAATCTAAAAACAACTATTCTTTATAGAACAACTCTAAGTTAGGAGGGTCAACCAGAATTTGCCTTCTCAAGACATTGAAGAAACTATGCTTGCAGAACAATTCCATAATGCTATGCGCGGATTCATTGTAATAGAGGAATCTGGATTACCAAAATATATTGAGTTTCTAACTGAGGAAAAAATTGATATTGTTTTATTGGCTGGTTTACTTTCCGGTTTGCAATCGCTTTCTGAAGTTATCAGTGAAGAAAAAATTAAATCTATTGAAACAAGTAATTCAAAATTCATTTTTGTTACTCGAGAGAAATATTTCTATGTTCTTTGGATTGAAAAAAAGATCTCTGATATAGAATTATATGATCCAATCATTATGAAGATAATTTCTCGGTTTGAGGGAGCATCCAGCTCAGATATTGAAAACACTCTATTGATTTCCAACCTCACTGAAACCCCTGATTATGAGAAAATCGGTCAAAGAATAGCCAAATTTAGATCGATGGATGCTAGTTATACTGATGCTTATAAAAAACTTGATTCTGAAAGTCTAAGCACTGATGATGCTAAAAAGATCGCTGATGAGCTTGCTGGTATTGATGGTGTTCTAATTATTACAGAAAATGGACAGATAGAGCATTTTGAGTTTTCAAAGGGAGAACCACTATTTGATATTAATATCTTAACTAATTTCTTGACGGGTTTGCGAAAATCGATCAGAAACCTTGATCCAGGTAGATTAGTTGAAGTTACCACACAAAATTATCGATTTATTATTCATGATAGTGGTGATTACTTCTATGTGTTTGAGGTTACTAAGGGATTAACAAATGAAAAGCACCTAGAGACCATTATGCAAAGAATCGTTAGCAGATACGAAGGACTCCGAAGACAATCAGGTATACATATTGAGCTTCTGAATGATTTCGAGTCTGTCCCTGAGCACGAATTATTAGGGCAACTCTCGCTTGAAATGAGAGATTTACAAGGAAATAATGGAAACGCTACTGCATCTTTAGGCAGACAAACTAGTAAAGTCTCTTTTGGGGATGACGATCGTAAATGGCTTAAAGAAGAAGATCAATTGTGTTCTTTCATGGATGTTTATGATGAAGTATTCATGGCAGGAATTATTTGTCCGGACAATAAATTTTATGTTATTAAGAAAACTTCTGATATTAATGATTGGATTAAATCCGTGAATGATTTAGAATTAAATAAATTATTAGAACTTACAGAACATAAAGAATCAAATCAAGTTGTCCAATTATCGCAGAGAGACAAGGTTTTTCTCGTGCATCGAATAACAGATAATACTATTATTTTTTCAGTTTTAGACAAATCTAATTCAGCTGTTGAAGGATATTTAATTCGTTTGTCAAAAATTATCAAGAAAATCAGCAAGAATATCACTTAGTGAAATCATCTAATGTAAATTGTTGACTTTGTTTTTCTTTTCCTTTTACGATCTTTATGCCATGATATGATGAAGTTTGCCCTATTGTTAATGCACCATAGCTTCCATCAAATCCGGGTGGTGAAAAGCAGAAATTACCCTTTCTAACTTCAATTATTGCCTCAGCTATTTTCTCATCGACTAAACCGGTCAAGATTTGTTCTAATGCAGATAGTTTTGTTGTCCATAATTTGCATTCAGTCCCAATTGCAGCGACTATAACTTCGTATAATTGTCGAACACTTTTAGCATTAGGATTCTTTATGCCAATCCCATTTGCAATAATTTCTGCAAGAGGAACCATTCTGTAGAAATTTCGTTTTTTCCCATATAATTTTCCGTATTCTCTATCACTTCCCTGTGCTTCTGATAATTCCATTGCTCTTTGTAATACCCCTGGTTCTAGGGTTAAATCGCAAATAGGACATATCTTATTCTTTGGAACCATGTCGGGGGAATAAACACAGTATTCATCTTGTTTGTGATTTCTCACTCCTCCCCGGTGTCCTGTTAGGAAGTACCGTCCTTCCGAAGGGTGAAATTCTGCGGTATAACATACGCGATTGTTTCTTAACGCATCAATAATTTCTTTGTAAGTAATTTTGTTTAGATCGAGACTCGTTAATTCCCTTCCCAATCTATTTAATGCTGCAGAATGAGCATCACTATTAGATATTAATGTTAAATCGTCTAACTCAGGTATTAATGAGGTAACTGTTGGGTCAGCACTTAGGCCAGTCTCAAACGCATGAATTCTTTCAGCAGCTTCTCCGAAGAAATCTGAAAAGTAAACAATAGGTGGTTTTGGACCATAAATTCCCAAAGGAACCAAAATATGAGCTGGAATGAATTCTATAAGTGGATCGATGTCCAAAATTTTGTTAATGCGTTCACCTACTTCTTCTATGCTATTGTTGGTTAAGAACGGTCTTCCCATTGAATTTTTTACTCCAAATTTCTCAATGAGAGTTATAGCTTCTTCTATTGAATGATGATCAGGCCACAGAAAAATGCAGTGAACAATTTTTCGATTTACTCCTATTGGAGCTGTTATAGCAATTTCTGTCTGCAAGACAAATTTTGTTTGGGCTTCCTTCTCAGTTGCGTTTTTTAACTCGAAAACTCCATCTTCATCCTTATCAACTAATTGGTCTTTCAATATTTTTAACCAAGGCGGATAAAGACAATCCCCAGTTCCAACAACTCGAACGCCTTTTTTTGGCATGTTATCTACAGCAGTTCTTAAATCGAGACTCCCAGTGCCACCTGCATAGGAGGAATGACAATGCAAATCGCACACAATGCCTTTTTGGAATTCGTCAGATAAATCAATTTGGTCTTGTAAAGAAGTCATTACCAGTCAAAAATGAATTATCACTGTAGTTTAATAATTCTTCTTGAAAATCATTAAAAAGTAAGAGATAGTTGTAAAAGAAGAGAATGTACAATTTTCTTATATTGTATTTAATTAGAGGATAAGACATCATGAATCAGGAAGAAGCAACCAAGAAAGAATTAGTTATTTCTGAAGGAAAAAAGTCTTCCACTCATGAAAATGATTCATTGAATATTTTAACCTCAAAAGTTAAGGAAAATGTTCCTAGAATTACAATAAAACAAGCTATTTTAGCGAATCTTATAGTTGGACCAATAGCTCTGGCAGTATATTTTCCTCTGGAATTAGGTGGTTTTAGAATAATGGGAGATGAATATTTCTTTCACGCTCTACTCTCATTCATTTGTTTTGCAATCATCCCTTGTATATACTTGGCAATTTTTCGAATAAAAACAGGCAAAGGTTTTCTTTTTTTTATGGCAACTAAGAATGGTCTGCGCCCCAAGAATATAATTAGTAGTTTACTTCAAGGTTTAGCAATGCATGCGGGAATATTCTTTCCGTGGGTCGTACTCTCACAAAAATACCTCGATAATGTCTACCCACTCCATTATTTTCTAGACAATTCACAAGAATGGTTTTGGTGGATATTTTTTATTTCTCTAAATGTCATTATGTTCGAATTTTACTCAAAAGCATTTATTCAGATACAATTCTCAGAAATACAAAACGAATTTACTATCCTAGGTCGAAAAATCACATTAAGAGATGGGAGATTCTTGGGATTTATGTTGCAATTCGTTGTATGGATGTTTGGGCACATACAAGAATTAAGGTGGTTACCAACCTATATTGGATCAATAAACGCAGTGTTTTTCATAATAGTATCAGGGTTATTAACAGGTTGGACGGTCTATAAAACAGAGAATATCTTTGGAGTAACGCTTGGACACATCATGTTAAACGTCTTCATAGCGATAACTTTTAATTACTGAAAAGAAAATTTTTCCTAATAAAAAGATTCAAAAATAGGTGCAGTAAGGAAGAAAGTAACGAAAAATTTGGGCCGATAGATCAGCTTGGAAGATCGTCTGATTTGCATTCAGAAGGCCGCGGATTCAAATTCCGCTCGGTCCACCAATTCTTCTACTTTCAAAACAAACTAACCTACGTGATCGACACTTTTTCCTCTGTTTTGCAATCTCAATTTTAATTCTGCCATTAAATCTGATCTTTTGAATGTGTCTTCATCCGCATCTGCGGAAGTGATGCTTAATGCTTGATTTAAGTATCGATTGAGTTGTACGATATTCTTTATTGTGTCTTCTTCTAATGCTGAACAAATAACTGTGCTTAAGTGTTCTGGCGACACTTTTTCGAAGAAAATATCGAAGGTATCTATTTTTATGTGTCCTTCCCCACCAACTCTTACTTTTCCTAAGCGACTCATATATTCTTCTAGATTTATTTTTCTCAAAGTTAATTCGATTGAATTTAATATTTGTGGGTTTCCACCTTGTTGTACTGCCCCAACTAATAATTCAACGTTTTCCGAATAAACCGCTATTGCTTCAAATCCGGGATTATTGTTTAATGTTGCTTCTATTATATCTGTTAATCTTTCTGCTGTTTTTTCCCTTATTCTATCTATTTCTGCCTTTTCCATTGTTGTTGATATATCTATCGCAGGTGATTTTATTGCGGTTTCACTTGTTTTTGTTGGGTCAGTTAATTTTGGTGGGGGTAC
>JAHLVZ010000157.1 GCA_019058165.1 Candidatus Heimdallarchaeota archaeon | reverse complement strand
CCTATGGACACATGAAATGTTCGATTAGCCAAAAAGTGTTCACCTATAATTTTTTTCGAACTATAGTATAAAATTCCTTTACACCCAAAAGCATTTCGCCAAAAAAATCCGATAAAAATTTGCGGGTAAATTTACTACATAGCTTGGGTTCTAACACTAGACACCTTGTTTTTGTTTTCTATATTGCTTTAATATCTTCATCATTATAGTATTATGTACAATGTAACAAACAGTAAATGAAGTCGGATAGTCTTTTGGGTTGTTAACTCACTTTAAATTCACACCAAAAGTGAGGGGTTTTTCGAGCTTTCCTCTCACTCGTTTTTTCATCTAATATCATTTCAACTGCCTAATAATAAAAAGAAAGAAAAAATGAGACCTAAGATTAGATCTCTTTTTCGTAATAATCAACTTTACCTGCTTGTGAGAACCCGAATGATTGATATTTCTCTTTTAGTGGTAGTGTCTGACCATAAAGGAATAGACTGGTTTTTTCTCCTTCTAATTCTTTTATTTTGCTAATTGCTGAAGAAAGAAGTGGTGAGAAATATTTATCATCCTCATAAAAGAAAGACCCAAAATTGAATTCTTTTGGATCATTTTGACTACGATAAGCTAAAACACGACCAACTATTTTATCATCTTCGCGAATGACCATATGTATTGGAAAAGTCTCTTTATCCTTAATTACTCTTTCAAAGCTGGATTTTGCGTATTCTTCTGATGCACCTAGTTTTTCTACAAAAATCTGAATCATCTGTTCTAAATCTCGTTTTTCATCGAATTCCAAAATTGTAATATCACTTTCTTCTACTGAAAGATCTTTAACTTTCGCTTCCATCAAAAAGTAGAGGTCTCGTAAGTAATTAAATTCGTGCTTCTTTGCTTTTTCAACTGTTCCTTTATACATTTCTCCGACTCGAGTCTGAATCTTTTGGACACCTTTTTTCTTTAGATATTCAACAGCTTTTTCAAATAGTAAATCAGAGCATTCTTCGTGATCGGGTAAACACAATGCAAATTCTAGATTTGCACGTTTAATGCCATCTTCGCTTTCTGGGATAATTGAAGAAGTAAGGAATGCAACTAACTCGTCTCCTTTGAAGGCGTAGAGCTTTGTTTCGGGGTCAAATCCTTCTCGAGAATAGGCTTGTTTTAATTGGGCAGCAGGTGTTTGACCAAAACCACGCCAATCCTTAGTGGCTTCAGTACCCACTTTCTCCTGGGCTTCCAAGAAAGCTTCTTGGTAGCTCTTAATCTTGTATTTTGACATAATATAACAATGGAAGCGAGTAATATTAAGATTAACTCTTACTTTGAAAAGCACTACCTTTAAACAAAAGCAAAAATAGATAAATATCAATAGTAAAACGAATTCCGAGGAACAATCTTTGACAGCAGAAGATGACAAGAATAGTACTAACGGATTTGAGCATATAAAATTCAAGTACAATGAACCAAGATGGGATGCTCATGTTCATCTCTACAAATTAGAAGATACTGCTGAACTAGTGAAATACGCAGGTGAATACAACGTCCAGAAATTCACCGCCATTGTCAGAGAAGATTGGAAGGTATACGAAGAGAAATTCCCGGATACGTTCGTTTATGCTCGTTTTATCATGTCACAGAACTTATTCTCAGGGGATATTAAAGAAGCTCTAGATGACATACAATTAATGCATGATTCCGGTTATCCTATAGCAAAATTTTGGTATGCTCCTCGTTGGCGAAAATATGTTGAAGACCATTTGAAACAAAAGGTCGAAGGATTCAGAATAGATGACCTAAGACTTGATCCATTATTCAGCAAAATAGAAGATTTAGGATTGAAAATGATTTTTCACATTTCAGACCCTGATTTATTATACAAGAAAAACTACCAACCTGCAAGTTATTATGGAACAAAAAAGCAGCATCTTGAAGAATTAGAGAATATTTTAACTCGTCATCCAAATTTGAAAATCCAAGTTGCCCACTTAGCTGGACAGCCAGAACAATTAGATAATTTGGCGAGGTGGTTAGATACTTTCCTGAATCTTTATGTTGATATTTCTTCTGCAAAATGGATGGCTCGAGAGTTTTCTTATAAGACTGAAGAAGCAATTGAATTCTTTAAACAATACCAAGATCGAATATTTTTTGGAACTGATATTGTTACAGGGAGAACAGATCGTGAACCAATTCCAGGTTATTATTATTTGCGTTATCTGTCATATCTAGCTTTATTAGAAACAGATGTTCGGGATTTACCTTTGCCTTTGGAAGATTTAGAAAATGATAATAAAACCGTAATAAATGGTTTAGATTTACCTTTGAAGATTCTCCGCAAAATTTACTGGTCAAATAGCGAGAAATTTTTCAAAGATTAGTTAATAATCTTGATTTTATACCCACACTCTGGACAATTAGTGTTATTAGCTAACATACTTTCAATAAAGCGACTTTGAGAACGAGTAATAACTGTCTGCTGACATTCAGGACAATATGTGTTTAATGCTGAGTGCCCAAGAATGTTGCCAATATAGACATAATTCAAACCATTTTTCATGGCAATAGTTCTTGCTTTCTCTAAAATACTAATATCTGTTCTTGGTAAGTGAAATTTGTGTGCAGGATAATAAGCATTAAAATGAAGAGGAATGTCTGCGGAAATATCACCTACTATTTTCTGTGATATCTCGTTAAAGTACTTATCTGAATCACTTATTGTGGGAATAACTAGAACAACTATCTCGAGATGAACGTCTTTTTCAAAAGCTAAAGCAATATTCTCAAAAATGTAATCACTATTAGCATTACAATTCATTTTCATGTTCTCCTTCCCTCCTTTCAAACTCACAGTTATAGATGAAAGACCATTTTTGATTAAATCCTTCAAAACCTCCTCGGACATGTATCCATTCGTGACAAAACCACTATATAATTTTGAATTCGCTTTTGTGAGTAATTTCATAACATCCATCGCATACTCTGCCATTAGTGTTGGTTCATTAAAAGAAAAAGAAACTCCTGAAGATTTTGGATTCTGAGAAATAATATCAACAAGATTCTTAGGTGAAAGAAAGTGTTTCTCATCGTATTTCTTGGGTTCAACTTTTGTTAATGAGTAATTCTGACACCAAGGACAAGAAAAATTACAAGACCAAGAACCAATCGTAGTTGCATAGGATCCTGGATGGAAATGATATAATGGTTTCTTTTCAATGGGATTCAACGAAATGGATGAAACATTACCATAATTATGGCTAATTAATTCTCCATTGACAACTTCTCTAGTATTGCAAATCCCCATTTTTCCCTCTGCTAATGAACAACTATGACGACAAACTAAGCATTTGATCTTATTGTTCATCTTCTTGGAATACTGAGTAACATATGGTTGATTCTCGAGAGGATTATCTACATTCAATTGTCAAAGCATCCAAGAATTACTAGATATATACCAACTCTTGGTGTTTTCAATTTATTGATTAAAGGAAAGAAAAGAAGAGAATAATTTACTTTTGTAGCATCCTTCTTCTCTGATTGTATCTTTGAAAATTACGATAACCATAGCCAGAACCACTGCCCATTTTAACGTAGCCTTTCTTCAAAATAATTTCACCACAAATAGAACAAGCGTAAAAATTCTGATAATATTTGTGCTCTCTAAGTTTCAAGACAACTAGTTTCCCACAATTAGGACAAAACCTCATTGTTTGAATCTCTTCTTTCGCTTCCCGTCGCCAATCAATTAATTCATCTTTATCAAAGCATACTTCTTTTATCATTGGGTCTCCATCCAATTAGCAAAGAAGGTTCGCTGTATTACAAACCTCAAAAGGAAATTCTTCGATGAATATATAAGAAAAGAATAAGAGACAAACTAGCTCAGAAACAGCTGTTTCAGTGAGATATTTTTCAACTGGAAAAAAAAGAAAATTGAAAAGAAGGAGATTATTTCTTACCTTCTATTCCATAAATACAGAAGTATCCGCCTTCTAATTCATGATCAGGGAATATTGGACAACCAAAACAGCTACATCCTTTCTCTTCAATATCTGCTGTAGGTTTAGTTGATTTCCCTCGAGCACAAAAGAGTGCGTGTGGAGGTACTTCCTTCAATGTATTTGCTTGAAATGTTGGACATGGTCCACAAAACTTTTTACATATTTCCATATTTTCTGGGGTATCTGCTACTTCTTTAGGCATAATTACCCTCCTAATCTTTACGTTACATTCGTTTTTTATAAGAATGCTTCTTAACAAATTAAGCTATTATTATACCAAAAGCGCCGACAAAATACCTTTCTATCTTAGATTCTAAAGTCATATGATTTCAAAAAATAAAGAAAAAAGAAGAAAAAAAGGAATATAATCGAATCTATGACATATTCCTGCAAGTCTCAGCAAAGATTGTTAGACCTTTATCAACATGTTCTTTATCTAAACAAAGAGGGGGTCTAAATCGAATCGATTTCTCTCCACAAGATAAGATAAGTAATTTGTTTTTGAATACTTCCTTTTTCAGCTTATCTCTGAATTCTGTGGATGGTAAATCAAAAGCACACATTAGTCCTCTGCCTCGAGCATTAGTCATGATATCTTTTGAATCATCACAAGTGTCAGTGAGAGCCTTCAAGAGATATTCTCCAACTTTCTTAGCGTTATCAACTAATTTATCCTCCTCGATAATCTGAAGATACTTAGTTGAACGAACCATATCAACAAGATTTCCACCCCAGGTGGAATTAATTCTACTTGATTCGTGGAACACATTGCCTTCAACTTCGTCTACTTTTTTATCAACCATTATACCGCAGACTTGTACTTTTTTACCAAAAGCAACTATATCTGGTTTCACAAAGTGTTCAAATGCCCACATTTTTCCAGTTAACCCAATACCAGTTTGTACTTCATCAAAAATAAGCATTATATCATTTTGATCACAGATTTTTCTTAGAGCTCTGAAAAACTCCGGACGAAAATGATTGTCTCCACCTTCACCTTGAATTGGCTCTATAATCAAAGAAGCAATATCTCTTGGATTTTGCTTTATTGCTTCATCAATTTCTCGAAGAGCTCTTTCTTCTTGTTTCATTACTTCTTCAAGATGGTCTTCAAGTGGGAAAGTAATTACTGGCACATGAATTCTTGGCCATTTGAATTTTGGATAATTAGCTATTTTTCTAGGATCAAAAGTATTAGTAAGAGACATAGTGTAACCAGATCGCCCATGAAAGGCTTTTTGGAAATGAATAACTTGCTGCCCAATGTGATCTTTAGGATCAGCTTCATAGTTCTTTCTTACTTTCCAATCAAAAGCAGTTTTGAGTGCATTTTCGACAGCTAATGTACCACCAGAAATTAAGAAGAGATACTGAAACTTATCCTTCATACAGATTCTGCTAAAAGTATCTGTAAATTCAGCCATTTCTTCAGTATAGCTATCAGAACTTGAAGGTTTATTCACAGCTGCTTTAGCTAGTTTGTCCATAAACTCCTTTGTTCGAACCTTCGGGTGATTACATCCTAATGGCGCAGAAGCAAAGAAAGTATAGAAATCTAAATACTGGTCTCCAGTGAGTTTATCTTGAATATAAAATGGGGTGCTTTTCTCTAAATCGAATATAATTTCATACCCATCAATCAGCATGTGCTCTCGTAAAATATCAAGTGCAGACTTCATGGCAATCCACAGTTTGATGTATGGTAGCTTGCTGTTTATAATTTATGTGATAAGTATTTTATGATGATTTCACGAAGAAGAAAACAAGGAACAATTTCTTACGATTTTCCCATGAATTTCTTTATTTTCATAAGAGAATGAACTATTTACTCATTCGTCAATAGTTAATTGTTGAAGAAATAAATATGTATCAAGAGTTGATGCAGAATGAATGCTATAAAAGAAATACCAGAACTAAAAAAAGTGCGATTTGATGAGTGGGCAGAGGAGATAATTAAACAATATCAGATCAAAGAAGATGAAACGCTAGAAAATATTACTCAATATATTGCTGAATTTTTCGATAAATTATTCGAGAATTATCAAATCTCCTTTGTTGATTTGCATCCCGATGGGATCTTTCCTTTTGCAATAAATCGTCTTGACAAAAAACCAGGTTATGCGGATGAAGAATTCTATGATGAACTATTCAAAGTAGAGAATCATATTCGCTGGACCTATACAATAGTATTAACACTACTCTACAGGGAAAAAG
>JAHLVZ010000028.1 GCA_019058165.1 Candidatus Heimdallarchaeota archaeon | reverse complement strand
CAATCTAGGTGTCTTGGGTATACCTTGGGATGCATCTTCGTCTTTTAGACGAGGTGCTGCTGAAGGACCAACTTTTATTCATCATGCAACTTCTGGACAGCTTTATAATTCATTTGCAGAGACTGGGAGAAACATTAAAGATGCTTGGCAAATCTTCGATTTAGGTGATGCATTAATTGAAGGGCCTGATGCTATGGAAGCTAAAGACCTTGTTTTAGGCACACTGACTAAATTTCACCGTCATGGTATGCGTTTCTTCTTTTTAGGTGGGGATCATCTTAGCACATACTTTGCATTTACTGCTCTCAAGAAACTACAAGACCTCCGAATGGGTCTAATTTACATTGATGCTCATCCAGATTTATATGAACAGTACGAAGGAAACCGATACTCTCACGCATGTGTTGTCAAACGAATAATAGACGAAACTAATATTGAGCCGGAAACAATCATACAAGTTGGCATAAGATCTCCGACTCCTGAACAAGTGGATTATGCAGATTCCGTTGGAATTAAAACAATCACAACAAAAGATATTGCCCAAAATGGCTCTCAAACAGCTGCTGAAACTGTAAAATCTCTCATCCCAAAACATCTTGATGGAGTGTATCTATCTATAGACCTTGATGTTCTTGATCCAGCTTTTGCTCCAGGTGTTGGAAATCCAGAACCCGCAGGACTGACTACTCGAGAATTAATCGAATTTATTCATGGATTACAAGGAATCAAAATCCATTCATTTGACATAGTTGAATTGTGCCCTAAATTTGATCCCTCAGGAATTTCAGCATTAGCTGCTGCGAAGTTGATTAAGGAAATTCTTGGAATACTATAGAAAATTGGTCAAAGATTTATTTCCTTTCTATCTTTCAAAACAGGAATGTACTCCCTTGTTTCATTCAGCAATTTTGCTGATAAGCTAGCTGTAATTACTTGTTCTTCATCTCCAAGCTCAACAATCGAATTACCCATCGGATCTATTACTCGAGACGAACCAGAGTACTTTGTTGTATAGAGATCCTTCTCTAATCCAACTCTATTTACTGCAATATGATAGGTAGTATTTTCCAATGCCCTAGCAGCTGCTAAAAGATTAAAATGAGAAGTTCTTGCTTCTGGCCAAGCAGCAGTAGTAATCAAAATTTCTGCCCCCTGTAACACTAGACTTCTGTTTACTTCTGGAAACCTAAGGTCATAACAAATTGACAATCCAATTTTTGCTTTCCCATCAAAATCTATTGGAGAGGGTACCTTAGTTCCAGCTAGGAAATAGTTCTTCTCATTTCCCCATAGGTGAATTTTCGGATATCTGTAGATTAACCCCTTACTAGAACTAATGATGAAACCAAGATTTTGAAGTGCTTTTTTTTCGTTTCTTATTAAAAATGAACCTGCAATCCCAACATCATATTTTTCACTCAATTTCTCTAAAAACTGCAATGTGAAACTATCACTAAGATTTTCACAAAGTTCTGGGAACTTACTATAAGCGAATCCAGTTGTAAACAATTCAGGTACTACCCAGAGATCCATTTCTGTTGAATTTTCTTTTATAACATTTTCAAATTTCTCAAGATTTTTCTGTTTTTGTCCAACGATTATCTCCATTTGATAAATCGCTATGGTGAAATCTTTCATTGGTATCAACTCTAAGATTATTGTTATTTTTCATATTAGATCTTTAGTTTTAATAGGATTGGACAATGATCTGATCCCATAACATCCTTCATTATTGTTGCTTCTGTAAGATTTTTTATTAAATCATCTGAGACAAAGAAATAGTCTAAACGCCAACCCACATTTCTCTCTCGGGCACCAATGCTTCTTACAGACCACCAAGAATATTGCTCAGGAACACCGGGATAAAAATGCCTAAATGAATCAATATATCCCTGATCAATGACTTTGTCAATCCATTCTCGTTCCATTGGTAGAAAACCTGAAATTTTCTCATTTCCTTTTGGATGGGTAAGATCAATTGGTGTATGAGCAGTATTTACATCTCCACAGAAAATAATTGACTTACCTAGTTTTCGTTTCTTATTGATATACTTTAGAAATTCTGTATAATATTCCATTTTATAATCGAGTCGTTCCTGATTCTTTTTTCCATTTGGGAAGTAGGAATTTATGAGTATAAAATCTGAATGTTCAGTTATGACATGTCTCCCTTCTGTATCTAAATATTTAATCCCTAATTCAGTGCTCACACTGATTGGCTTCTCTTTTGCATATGTAACAACCCCACTGTAGCCTTTTCTTTCTGCTGCACTCCAATAACTAGAATATCCTGGAGGGTTCTGTAGTTTCTCTGATACTTGATCTGGGTGAGCTTTTGTTTCTTGTAAACACAAGATATCTGGGGATTCACTATCCAACCAAGAGAAAAAATCTTGCTCTTTGTAAACATTCTTCTTGCTAAGTGCACGAATTCCGTTAACATTCCAAGAAAGTATGGTCAATTCTTTCATAGAAAATAAGTAACAATATTAGCATTTGAAATTATCTCTAGTTAAATCCAGGATAGAACAATAAAAAATGGGAATTAGATTAAAGATCTTCTCCCTCTGAATCTAATAATTAAATAGACAACACCGGCTACGATTACAATACCGCCAAATGCTATTACAAGATAGTAGTATTTGAATTCCCCAATGTATGGGTTTGTTGGAGGTGGTTCTGTAAATGGTGGGGTAGTTTCGAAATCAGGATAATCTAAAGGATCAAGAGGATTCGTTCCATAATAAATTTCCCAACTATCCATCCAGCCATCCCCATCTGTGTCTGGTAACCTTGGATTAGTGAAATATGTGTTTACCTCTTCTTCATCTGTGAGGAAATCATCGTCTGTGTCAGCATCTCTTGGATTAGTGGAATGTTGAAATTCCTCCAAATTTGTTAGACTGTCCCCATCTAAATCAATTAATGCATCATAAGGATCATTAGGATTCAACCCATAGGAAATTTCGAAATAATCACCCATGAGATCATTATCAGTATCATTCGATAAGGGATTTGTTCTATATAATAAAACCTCAACTTTATCACTTAATCCATCTGCATCAGAATCTGCAAGTAGAGGATTTGTTCCATAATATTCTTCTACGTAATCAGCTAAACCATCATTCTCACTATCTTTTCCGATTATCTGAAAGTTATTGTAACCATCTGCCAGGAAGATAAAGTCCTCTTTTACATAGATTGCTTGTGGTTCTCCAGTATCAGTAAAAACGTCTAGTACTTCATAGCTTCCTCCATTATCCAAGACAAAAATAAGCCCGTAAGTATTTCCAGCAATCAGTATTAAGCTGTTATTAACAAAGATTGATTCGGCATTACTAATAGTCAGTCCAGTTACTATTTCTATTGGATTAGTTTTATCTGTTATATTAAACACTTCTAAGCCGTTTGTACCATCCGCAATATACAAATGATTATTATAAACTGTTAAGCTAATTGCTGGACCGGTATCACTATAAGAATTCAATACATTTGGTGAAACTTTAGAAGTAACATTTAGGATATCAAATCCTGTATCTTCAATACTAATATACGCAGTAGAATTCTCCAGAACTATATCCGTAACCCCCGATCTACTATAGGTATACACCAAATTAGGATTCACTATATCCGTGATATTGATTATTTCAACGCCCTCAAGATAGTCAGTCATATATAGATAGTTGTCAGCATATGCAATTTTCCTAGGTTCACCACCATTTGTCCAATTCGCAATTTTCTGAGGAAAACTAATGTCTGTAATATTGACTATTATTAATCCATATTTTTCATCAACAAGAAACAAGGTATCATTCCAATACACAACATCACAAATACTACTGTTTGGTTCAGAATAAACTGCTACTCTCTCTGGAATCAGTTTATTAGTTGTATTAATAATTTCAACTCCACCATAATCATCAGCAACAAAAAAATAATTACCACTAGTAGTAATTTCTTCTGAAAACCCACTTGTAGACATATTATAGATAAGCTCTGGTTGTAGATTGTCAGAGACATCATAAACTTGCAAAAACTCAAGGTTTTCTGTCACAAAGGCATAATCATTCTTCACCCAAACCAATGATTTACTATTTCCTCTATTGTCATTACTCAACAATGTTGGATTCGAAGGATCTGTCACGTCTAAGAGTAGTAAACCAAAGAGTTTGGAAATAATATAAGCTACATCATTCACAATATAGATATCTAAGGGATTACTCCCTCCTTGATACCTAGCAATCAGCTGTGGAGATTCGATATTATTAATATCATAGATTAACACTCCGTAAATATCAGCAGCAACATAGAGGATGTTTCCATCCAGGAAAGAATTTTGGAGAAAGTTATATTCTAATCGTTTTTCAAGTTCTACTGGATTAGATTTATCTGTTAAGTCAAGGATTGCAGAACTCCCTTGCCCAATTAGGATAGCATAGTTTTCTTTGAATGTGATTTCTTCTATTCTTCCTATGTTGCCATTGGTATATTGTCCAATTTTGTATGGATTCGCTTTACTTGTAAGATCTAGAATGATCATCCCTCCTATCGCTAATGGTTTATTAAATCCTGCATAAGCAAAATCACCATCTACGTAAATCTGATTAAAGAAATATGATTCAGTATATTTTCCAATAATTTCAGGTTTGTACACATTAGAGATATTAACAATCTGCACACCAACATTATAAGCAGCTAAATATGCAATATCATCACTGATGGAGATTCCATGAATAGACCCGCCTTCATAAAATTGGCTAACTAATACTGGTGAAGAACTATTAGTAATATCATAAATAATCATGCCGTCTGTTTTTGCTGCGATAAAAAGGAAATTGTCTTTAACAAGTATATCTTCTGCTATCAAATTCCTGAGATTATCATCATATCCACTTATTTTTGTATAGTTTTTATGTTCATAAGTTTGTGGAAGTATTATATTGTCAATTTCATCTTTAGCTGTTTCTTTGATTAAGAATTTTTCATTTTTAATTGTTAAAGAAGAATTCCACAATATGATAAATACTAGAAATAGTAAAAGTATATTTTTATTTATGAATTGCTTTCTGAATTTCAGAAAAATTTCCCTCAGTAACTTATTTTTATGTAATAAACAATATTACAGACTATAATATTTATTATTAGTAGCTAAATATCCAAAAGCTTTTAACAAAGTTCGGTTTACCTAACTTTAACACTCACGAAATTTTTAATAATATTAGAATACAAGTTGATTTAATATGACGCGAATTGCTTTAGTTGGTAATCCAAATGTAGGAAAAAGCGTTATTTTCAATGCACTTACAGGATTAAATCAAACTATAGCTAATTTTCCAGGTTGTACTGTTGAAAAGAAAGAAGGTGGAATGAAACACGAAGATAGAACTATTGAAGTTATAGACTTACCAGGTATTTATTCCTTAACTCCTCATTCCATTGATGAAGAAATTTCTCGAGAATATATTATCGAAGAAAACCCAGATTTAATTGTTGCGGTTCTTGATGCGTCTAATCTTGAACGTAATCTCTATTTGACTGCTCAATTAATGGAGCTTGGAGTTAATCTTCTGATTGCGCTTAATATGATGGATCTAGCTGAAGGAAAAGGTTTAGAGATAGATGTTGAGAAACTTTCAGACAATTTAGAAATACCGATTATAGAAACCATAGCAGCAAAAGAAATCGGATTAGATGATTTAAAGAGTGCTATTTGTCATTATTTAGATAATCCTATCGAACCCAAACCAATAAAATGGTCTGGCATAATTGCTGAATGCGTACCAACTATACTTGAAGAAATTGCACCATATTCATCTCGAATAGAGAAAAAATACCCTATCAATTGGTTAGCTATTTCTTTATTAGAGGAGGATGAATTTGCTTGGAGGATATTACGAGATATTGGCGTTCCTCAAGATGAGCTAAAAGATAAAATCAGCAAATTGATAACTGAGAAGTTTGATGGTGAATCCTCTCTAGCAATTGTCGATGCTCGGTATGATATTGTAAAGGATTTTCTAAAGAATATCATTACTGATTATCGTGGGAAGAAATGGGCTTTAACGGATATGCTTGATGAAGTTTTAACTAATAGATTTCTTGGTATACCGATTTTTCTTGCAGTAATGTGGGGTGTTTTTCAACTTACTTTTGTTGTTGGACAGCCTTTAGTTGATCTTTTGGTTCTTGCATTTGACAAACTAGGAGATTTAGTTTATATTATCTCAAATTTGGTCGATGGAGCTGGGAATGGCATTAATCCAATTTCTGATTTCATTGTTGGAGCAGTAATTGATGGTGTTGGTTCTGTCGTTTCATTTCTCCCATATCTTGTGATTTTATTTATTGCATTAGCTATTCTAGAAGACACTGGATATCTATCTCGAGTTGCATTTATCATGGACAAATTCATGAGTCGAATTGGACTTGATGGACACTCTATGATACCAATGCTTCTTGGTTTCGGTTGTAATGTTCCAGCAATTATGGCTACAAGATCAATAAAGAATGAGCAAGATAGAAAAACAACAATTATGATTAATAGCTTCATGTCTTGTTCTGCAAGACTACCTGTGTATATTCTCTTTGCTGGAGCTATTTTCCCTGCCTTTGCAGGTGTTGTTACGCTGAGCTTGTATGTTATTGGTATTCTAATTGGAATTATCTTTGCTTGGATTTTCAGAAAGTCGATTTTTAGGGGGGAAAAAACCTCACTTATCATTGAATTACAACCCTTTACTCGTCCAACATTCAAAGGCGTTTTAATAAAAATGTGGAATCAAACTAAAGAATTTTTCAAAAAAGCGAGCACATTAATTCTTGCATCTATGATGGTAATTTACCTACTAAACGAATCTGGTATTATGGAATATGTTGGAAGATTAGTCGCTCAAGCTTTTTGGTGGATGAAAACAACATCAGGCTCTTCAATCAGTTGGGAATTCGGAGCTGCTTTACTTTCAGGTCTTGTTGCTAAGGAAGTAATAATTGGCACTCTTGGAGCTCTGCTGAGTCCAACTTTAGTAGGAGCAATCTCAGCCATAGGTCCAGCTGCTGGATTTGGATTATTGGTATTCATTTTATTATATGTTCCTTGTATTGCTACATTAGCAGTAATCAAAAAAGAAACGAATAGTTGGAAATGGATGATGTTTTCATTGATATTTACAACTATTATTGCGTATGCTTTTTCAGCTGCTGCATACTTTTTAGTCAAGGTAATTGTAGGAATTTGATGAAGGTGGTGAATAAATGAAGGAAACAAAACTGAAGAACGAGAAAACCATGGAAACAAATGAAGAGATTGTTGAAGAAATAGAAGAATCCACTAAAAGCATTCCTACGGAAGATATAGAAAGACATCCTGAATTATCTCGTACTTTAGAAGAACCAGTTAAGCAAAAAAGACCAAGAGGGTATCAGTATATACCAAAACAAGTCATAGAACGTTTGAATAAACCATTATATACGAATCTTATACTTGGATTCTCATTAATTCTTAGCCTTGGCTATTTCACTTTTGGAGTCCTAGGGGCAATTACTAATTTTGGAATTACAGAGAGTGGATCCTGGCAAATATTTGAAGCAACAGCAATTCTAGGATGGGGACAAATGAGGATAACAGGTTTCATTCTAATAATTATTGGATTGATAATGTTCTGGTCAGTTCCCTACTACTTTACAAATGAAACTCAAAAAGCAGATTCCTATTTAGTCATAGGTGCAGGGATTGGAATTATTTTCGGTGTAATATACATTCTAATTATTCTAGCAGATGTGATAACTGCGATAATTACTACTATATCAGATAATGTGGCTTTCAAAATTGAAACGTTCTTCTATATACCAATAATCTTAGCCATTTTTGCTATTCCACTTTTTAGAGTATTATCTATTAGGCACATGGTTATTCTACCAAGTATGGAAGAAGAAGAAAAACCAAATAATTCTCTAGTGAAAGACGAATTTAAGAAAGGACCACCAAAAGAAGAAAAGAAATGGCGCTTCGAGCATTATCAATACCAAAGACAACGCAAATATAAACATTTTAGAAGAGATTGGAGAAATCAGAGGAAAGGTCATAGAAGAGGAAGAAATGGAAGGAAAGAATAGAACAGGCGATGTAAAATGATATCAAGACTCTTAGCTTATTTGCGAAAAGGTGGAGATGCAAATACTGCAACTATCTCAAGAAAATTGGATATAGAAGAAGGAACCGCTATAATGCTTCTAGATCAACTTGTGAAAATGGGTTATCTTGAAATAGTTGAGCCAGAAGAACTTGAAGATTCTTGCCCTCCCAGTAAATGCTCTGGTTGTGGAAAATTATCCAATTGCAGTACAGCACCTAATGTAAAATTTAGATTAATAAAATGAAACTAGTAATTCTTTTTTCAGCAGTATGCATGATACTTAGATTAACTAAGGCGGATCTAAATTTGAATAGATTTCTACAAAATTTAAATCCCCATCACTAATCTCTAGAATCCCATTATTTTCAAATAAAGGTATATCAAGTTTGAATCCCATTTTAACGGGCGCCCAAACTTGATTACTGACTTCATCCACTCCGAAAAGAGAAATGAAGCATTCATTTTCGTTACATCTTTTCAAGTTTTTCCACACTCGTAAATTGCATTGCATGCTTTTTGTTAAATGCTGAATTAGGTTTTTGAATTCTCGCGACAGTTTTTCCATTGTAATCATCTATGTTGATTATTTGTCTTACTTCATTATCTTCCGTTCAGGAGTAACATTTTCATTCTTGCTTTTTCTATATCATGTTTAACTTGTTTTCGTATTTGGTTTCTTAATACTAACTTACTTTTTTCCAACTACATCACCTCAATATTAAATCTAGGCGGTTCTCAATGATCTCACAGCCAGATGGCCAAGATCATTCCTTATCTTCTCAATACCTATCTTGTTTTGATCTCTTTGTTTGTTCTTTTTCTGAGTCATTTTTTGTTCATTCCTATTTTTTGTGCTATTTTTTCTTAATATCTCCGGATTAGTTCCGTCTCCATTCCTGGTATAGCCAGTTCTTTCTTAATCTCACATTTGATTGAATTTTTTTTGCGTGTCATTTCATCCACTCCTTCGAGAGCATCCTCTGTGTATTTTCACACTTCTCTCAAGGGTTCTTTAGCTGAAACTCTCAAAAACCGAGTTCTAAGTCGACTACAAACTAAAATATTCTTAAGATAACAGTCCCACACTGTTAAGAAATATTTCTCATAATGTTATATAAATATTTCTCATTTACTTGGAAATATGTATCACGAGACCATAATAAAGAAATTGTGGGTTCAAGAATATATTAGGACTAAATCAGCCCATCGACATAATATAGCCCCAATAATATTCCTGACTTTTCCAATTCCTTGACTTTCTTGCGATCGAGACGTTGTTTGAATTTCTTTTTACTTTTTGCCTTCGTCATCTTCATCACAGTCCTATTCCTTGGGGAATCTTCTTTGTGGAAGGTAGAGGAATATTCTATATTTACTTAGAATGTCGAATATTTAAATATTCCGAAAAAAACGGTATTTTTAGAATATTCTAAATTAATATCAGATTTTCGTATATTTTTATAAATAAATAAAACAATAATAAACTGAGAGTAAAATGACACCTAGCCCACCATTAGTCGAGACACATGAAACAGTGAAGAGTTATATCAAGGCATTCAGTAATGAAACCAGACTAAATATATTCTTACTTATAGTAGTTCAACGTGACATTACTCTTGATAAGATATGTCTATTCATTGGAAAAAGCAAATCAACTGTTCATCATCACGTTCAACAATTACTAGATTTTGGACTTGTGGATGAAGTAACAAAACCAGGGAGCAAGACTAGGTATTATAGAAGAATTGAATTAAATGTCAACAAACAAATAAGAGAAGCTTTTAACATTGGTAAGTTTAAAGAGGAAACTGAGGAGAAACAAAGGGAAATTAGTGATCTGTATGAAAATTTACTTAAGATTTCTAATATTGCTATGATTAATACTCTCCAAAATTTATTGAATAGCTACTTCCCAAATCTCGAAGAGATGGATACAGCAAAACGCTATGATCAACTTGGGGAACTAATGCTTGGATTCTTTTATTTAAGTGAAGAAAATGCAAAGAAATTCAGAGAAGAGCATAGGGAGCTCAAATTAAAGTATTATGAAGACGAAAGGAAGAATCCTGATCGAAAGAAACCTTATGGCATCTTTGTTGCAGGATATGATGTAGAGAAAGCACTTAAACGTAAATATAGAAAGAAAAGGAATTATTGAATATCTGTTATTAGATTTTAGATATCTCGTTCTTTAAGAATAGAGTGTGCTTCTTTTAATCGATCGATAATCGGTATTTCTTGTGGGCATTTGTCCAAACATTCTCCACATTCAACACATGCAAATGCGTTCTTCCCTGGAAATCTCTTTGCTAATCCTATTCCTCGATAATTTGCTCTTGCGCCATGCATTTTTAGAGGATCCCTTGAGACCATGAGTTGTTTAAAAATTAGTTTAATATTGACTTCTTCGGGGCAATCATCGCAATACCCGCATTGAGTACAGTTAAGATCATAGGTTTCTTTGTATTTCTGAGCAACTTTTTGTAAGCGTTCTTTTTCTTCTGCATTTAATTGATAGTTTTCACTAGATGCTAATGCTATATTCTCATCAACCATCTTCTCAGAGCTCATTCCGGAAAGCGCTATGTCAACATTCGGATTCGTCCAGACGAATTTAAAGGCTAAATCAGAGAAATTTGTTTTACCTTTTGTCAACCATTGCTTCATTTCTTCTGTTGGTTCATTTGTTAATCTTCCACCACCGCAAGGACCCATAAGAATAACTCCAAGACCTTTTTCCTGGGCGTATTGAATTATTTCTTCATTAATTGGGTCTACGAAATTATACTGAACCAATATTACTTCGAATTCATTTTCATCAATGTATTTTTTGATATTCTTAGGTTTATCATGAGATGAGAAACCAATATGTTTTATTTTCCCCTTCTTCTTGGCTTCCTTCATTTTTTTGAATAGCTTGAATTTCTGAATAATTTCTTTGTATCTTTTCTCGTTAATATTGTGGAAAAGGTAGATGTCAATATAGTCAACTTCTAATTTTGTTAGTTGTTCATCAAGTAAACGATCGAAATCTTCTTCCTTTTTCACATCCCAAGTAGGGCATTTAGTCATTAGTGTGACTTTTTCTCTATAGCCATCCTTCAGAGCTTGTCCAAGAATTATTTCACTTTTTCCATTATGGTAATTAAAAGCAGTATCAACGAAGTTAATTCCTCCATCGATGCTCTTTCTTATTATTTTGATGCTTTCCTCAACGTCAATTTTTCCTCTACCTTTTACTGGTAATCGTAATACTCCAAATCCTAAAATTGAAATTTCTATTCCTGTTTTTCCGAGTGTTCTGTGATGCATCTTTCAAACTCCAATAACTGCTAATACTTGCGATGTTCTCTTAGCCAATTTACTGCGAAATCTATTATATCTTTTGAAGAAACCAGTCTGCTTTCTGCTAAACCGATTTTTTCAGTTTGATAATTAATTGATTTCTCAAAAGCTAATCCAATTTCCTCAAAATCGTCTGAATCATATTTCATTTCTTTCCAAGCTTTCCATACTCTCTTCCCATTTTCTAAAAGAGCAGCACCTTGAGGTTCTATCGGATAATTAGGTAATTCTGCTTTAACTTCTGCATAATGAAGAGAAGTATTAGAACCATGATGAACACCCAATAGTAAAATCTTACCTTTGAGATCATACACTTTCCTTAAAGGACTATTGTAACCAAAACTTGTTTCTACTTTATGTTCACTAACAATTTCTTTTGCATGTTTACCCCATGCTGAAAAAGATGATTGGGGATGGTTACTTCGAAAAACATTGGGTAAAATTCGGAATAATTCCGGCATTCGACCCATACCTCGAGTTGAGGAGATAGCTGGTTCAAATGGGGGCATTTCTTTTCGTATAATAGGTTTCCAATCTTCTGGAACAGGTGGATAATTCCAATTTTCTGGATCAGTATTACCACTAGTCATCGTGGGTATAACAAGTGTTCCTTCTTCAGTAAGAACTTCCATTAAAGCGTAAATAACAGTAATAGCATCACCAACAACCCAACCTATTTTACTCAGAGAGCTGTGGACAATGACAATATCTCCAGCTTGAAGACCGATTTTTCTGAGATCCTTTACTAACAGATCTTTAGTTATTGGGATTTTTGATTTCTCAACAACCAGCTTTTCTTTTTCCCACTGTTTCATTGTAATCGAATAAAAAAGAAAAATAATGAGGCATTAAAGAATTTAGTTCGTTCTAACTTTCATTAGCACCTAGAATTTCATGAGCTTCTTTTAGCTTTTCAATAATAGGGATACCTTGTGGACATTTCTCTTCGCAGTCACCACATTCTATACATGCTGGTGCTTGTTTTCCTGGAGCAATTGGTGAATTGCCAATCATTTGGTAGTAACGTTTTGCCATGTCCCAGCCGTACACTTCCCAATGAATTAATTGTTTCAAGATACGTGTGATATTTACTTCCTGTTCGCATGGCTCACAATAACCGCATTGAGTACAGATCACATCAGATAGTTGTTTGTAAGTAGTGTCTATCTTCTTTGTTCGTTTTTTCTCTTTAGGAGTAAGTGTAACAACTTCTGCATTAGCTAGTGCGAGATTCCTCGTCACCATATCTGCATCACCCATCCCTGATAGTGCTACTGTGACATTTGGATTGTCCCAAACATGTTTGAATGCTAAATCTATGAAAGTTTCTTCCCCGGGACTCAGACAATCAACTAAATCTTTCGGAGGTTCTAAAGCTAATCTTCCTCCTGCTACAGGACCCATGATACAAACGCCTATTCCTTTCTTTGCTGCATGTGCAATTGCATCGACATATGAATTATCAATAATATTGTATTGTAATAATATAGCTTCAAAAATTCCAGTATCTAATAATTCAATGACATTTTCAGGTTTATCATGAGAGGATAAGCCAATATGTTTTATTAGTCCCTCTTTCTTTGCTGCTTTTGCTTCATCCACCAATTCAAGTGGCAAGATTTTATTTTCGTAAGTTTCTTTCTTTAAACCATGGAAAAGATACACATCGATATACTCGGTATCTAATCTCTTCATTTCTTCATCTAGTAAAGTTCGATAATCTTCAGTTTTGTTTACTAATCTCACGGGATTCTTAGTCATTATGTGTACTTTCTCTCGATAACCATCTTTGAGAGCTTTTCCTACCAAAACCTCGCTTTTACCTCGATGATAAACATAAGCAGAATCAATGTAATTTATTCCTCCATCAATTCCTTGTCTAATGAGTTTAATAGCTTCATCTTCAATTATTGATGTTGGATCACCAGGTATGGATGTTGGTAATCTCATGGCTCCAAAACCTAGGATAGATGCTTTTATTCCTGTTTTTCCTAATGGACGATATTGCATTTTTTTACCTCAAAATCAATTCTTTTTTCTTACTTATTGTTCAAGTAAATTAAAAGATTACCCCATGTTAAAAGGATATTAAAAAAGAACTACTCGAAGAAGTCTAAGAATCCATGTATCTTTGCATCAATAGCTTTTCTTGCGTTTATTGTTTTTACACCTTTATCTTTTAGTTTTTGAATGAATTCTTTTGTGACGTTATGAATTTTCAATTCAATTATTATCTGTAGAGTAAGTTCTTCAGCAAACATCTTTCCAATTTCTGAAATGAATTCAAATGTTACTCCGTGAATTGCCAAATTCACTAAGGTATTCAATGGTATATTTTCAAATCCAATTCTTCTGAAACTTTCTATGAATTCCCTATCTATTCCATGTATCTTGAATTCCACTAATCTATTGATTGTTAAATTGTCATAACCTAAACTTGCAAGCTCTTCTATGAACTCTTCAGAAGTGTCTTGTAATTTGCTGTTTATTATTTGGTTCAGAGGGAGAGTTTTTGTGAATAAGCTATTCATTTTTTCAATGTAGGATGTTGTTATACCTAATGTAACTAATCTAGTTATTTTTGAAGGAGAAACATGCGGATAACCCATACCTCTAACAGCTTTAATGAAAGCAGGTTTAATTCTTAATTTCGCAAATAGAACCAAATTTGTTACTGAAATTGGTTGTTCGAACAAATCAACAACTGTTGTTATATATTCTGGAGTTACATTACCCAATTTCAATCTAACAAGAGCATTTGGTGAAAGTTTATCAAAACCAACTCTTCTAAGCTTTTTTATGAATTCAACAGATATATCATGTCTTTTCATTTTGAGGAGTTGATTTGAGGTGACATCAAAATAACCAATATTTGCTAATTCATTTTTATAGTCAGAAATCTCTTTCACTCTTATCTCATCTAGTAATTCTTCGCCTTCTTCTATTGTTAATTTGCCTTCTGAGATCTTCTTCAGAATACTTTTTCGAGATTCGTTCAATGTTTTTTCCTCTTTGTGAGATAAAGGATGACTTGTATTAGCTTCCTATACTAATACAAATCTCTGTTTTTTGAAATTTATCCTAATCAAAGTAATTTAGGAATCCATGTATTTTTGCACTAACGATTTTCTCTGGTGTTAGATCTTTTGTACCTTTGTCACGTAATTTCTCAATATAGTCTTTGCTTATGCCATGAACTCGAAAGGCTATTAGTTGGTCTAGAGACAAATCCTCGGAAAACAACCCATTTATTTCTATGATGAAATCAGGCGAAGCCCCATGGATTTTCATTCCAACTAATTTTTTCATAGATTCTATTTCATACCCTAATTTGCGAATGCTTTCATAGTACTCACTTGATACGCCATGAATTTTGAATGAAATAAAATCATCAAGATCACTTACTTTCGGATCAAGTTTTTGGACATCACTCATGAATTCTGGTGTTACATTATGAATGCTTAAGGCAATCAATTTGTCAATAGGGAGTTCTTTGTAACCAAGTTTTTCGTATGCTTGTATGAATTCTGGGAGCACATTGTGGATTTTTAACTCGATGAATTTCTTGAGATCCAAATCTTTGTAGCCCATTTTTGCATATTGTTTCATGAAATCTGGATGCACCTGGTGTATCTTTAATTCAAGCAAAGTACTTGTTGGAATATCATCAAAACCAGCGGAACTCATACTATCGATGAATTCCGGTGTAACACTATGAATACCAAACTCAATGAGTTTACGTTCTGGGATATCTTTGTATCCTCGCTTTTGCAAACCAATTATGAACTCTGGATTTACGCCAAAAATAACGAATTCATACAGATGTTCATCTGTCAAACCACCATAACCTAATCTTGCTAATTCTTTCACAAAATCAGGATCGATGTTTTCTATCACTAGTTCTTTGAACTCAGGCCAAGTGATACCATTGTAGGCACCAGCTTTAACAGCATCAAAAAATTCCTCATTAACAGCTGGTTCCAATTTTGGAATCAAATTCCTAATATTGGCTGGAGTGATTACATTCGAACCAAAATTACTCAGAGAAGCATCATTACTTCTCTCATCACGCTCAAGCTCTTGTAGGAGCTTTTCACCTTGTTCAGCAGATATCTTACCTGCTGCTACTTGTCTTAGAATTCTCTTACGAGTTTTCTTCTTCATTTAGCTATACCTCATTGTTTATGATCAAATCGACTCCGAGGATGTTCGACTGCCATCCTGTGATTACACATGAGGTCTTTCAGTGAGATACTGTCTGAATCTCTCATGAAATAATCTACAAAGTCGTTTGTCTACAGTAATATGCATGATAATTTTATAAAAATGTATGTTATACTCTAGAAGTTTGAATTTGAATATAAATGATGGTTGAATTTACCTTTAAGTGACAAAATTTAGCCAATCCTATTTACTTTATCATTTTACATTTTGTTACCAAAGAAATATTTGAGCCAATCAAATCCAGGGTGGTTGCCAGGCATGGCAATTTTGATTGTTTCTTTCCAAGCAAATGGTGTCATTTCACTATTGCCAAATAAAACAAAACCAGAACCTTCTCTGTTAGCAAAAGCAAGATTATGGTATCTACCATTGTTTCCCCAATGCCAGAAATTATAGGTGGAACCAAATTTTTCTAGTGCCCAACCTAGTCCCCAAAAGACTTTGTCATCTAATTTTATCTGATTAAGAGGTTTGTCATGTTGGTCCATCAATCCTGCATCATTAGCTGGTACGACTGGTGAGAGCATATGTTGTATAGTGTCTTCTTTTAGATAGTAACTCTGTTTAGCTTGACCTGTCATCAAGCTAATCATAAATTTAGCATAATCTTTAACTGTAATAAACAGCGAACCGGTGGCAGATGGGTTTTCAGGTTTCCAGGTTCTATTTGTGCCATCTTTTAAGTAGCCAAAAGCAGCAGCATCCTCATATTCTGGTTTCCAAACAAAACCTGCATTTTTGAATCCAAACTTACTTCCCATATATTCCTGGAATAAATCATCTAGATTTCTTTTTGTAATTTCTTCTAAAACCACCTGAAGATATACGAAAGCTTCATTTGAATAAGAAAACCTTTCACCAGGAGTAAAAAATATATTAGGTTTATATCTTGTTTCTCCCCAACTTGGAAAACCAGTGGTATGGCTTAAAACATGACGTGCGGTAATTTGTTTTAGCAAAGGTTGTTGTTCCAAATAGGGTTCAGCTAAATAACTCTGGAGTGATTCATCCAATGTTAATTTTTCCTCTTCACAGAGTTTTAAGGTTAAATAGGCAACTACAGGTTTAGCAATTGATGCGGATGCAAACAAAGTAGTTTCTGTTACAGGAAGATTGCGCTCTATATTTTGCAACCCAAATGAACCATCCCATACAACTTTTCCATCTCGTATTAATGCAAATGCTAATCCATGAATCCCAAAGGAATCCATTAATTCAGGGATTTTCTGTTTAAGCTGTTCAATGGTGTTAGTATAATCCTTTGTCAAATATATCACGTGTTTGTTTTATATAAAAAAAGGAAAAATAGAGATATATAAATTCTGTTCACAATTTGAAGACATTATTTGATTTGAACAACTTCATGAACATTGCCAAAAGGATCTTTGAATGCATTGAAAAGTCCAGCAGGAAATTCAATAGCATCAGGATAGATTAATTCTACACCTTTTTCCTTCATCTTTTTCATTGTTTCTTTCAAATCTTTCGTTTTGAAAATGATTACTGATTGGTTGACATTCGGATAGTCAATTACCGCTTCTTTCTCTACTTTATAGAGTAGCAGTCTGATGCCACCTTTTTGTACTAAATCAATAGCTTGGGGGGGATAATAATGATCTTTAGATACTTCGAAACCAAGTTTTTTAGTGTACCACTCTATAGCTTTTTCCAAATCCGGAACATTAATTTGATTCATGGCTATTTCTAACATTTTTCACACCTCAATGTTTTTCTTAAATTTCTTTTTCATATCTTGAGACTTCTCCATGATTAATAAAGCCTAATTTCATATGCTTTTCTTCTTGGCTAAGAGAATCTTTAGTAAGAAAGGCATTCGCATTTTCTATTCCTTTTTCTTTCAATACAGCAATCATTTTTGTTATAATGGCTTTGCTAAAATAATCTTCATCACCAAAGAAATAGAAATTTCCAGTATCATCACTCATGCGTGTGCAAACAGCACGAGCTATGATTTTGTTATTACTGCGCAACAAAATATGGGCAAAAAATTCTTCTGGATAAACATTTGCTATAATATCCGCAACTTGCATTGCCCGTTCTTTATCCATACCTCGAGTTCTAACAAAGAACTCAACAACGTCATCAAAATCTGACTCCTTGTTAAACTCAGTAATTCCTTTTAAATCCAATTTATCATCTATAGTAAACTTGTTTACTTCCAAATTGAATATCCTGTAGACTTCTGATGAATAAGAAAATCCTAGTTTTTCAAATGCTTCAATCGTTTTTGGCCATTGTTCTGAAGCTATAGATCGAACTACCTTAACATCTCTTTTCTTTAGCTCTTCAAGTGCCTTTTCATATAGAAGACTAAAGGCATCTTCATATCCGGGCAATACTCGAGGATAACTCAGATCTGCTTTAATGATTCCATCAATTTCACCTAAAACCCGAGAAAGTACATAGCCTATCATCTTATCATCTTTGAAGGCGTAGAATCTGGTGGTTGGATCAAAACCTGGTTGAGAATAAGTTTCTCGTAACGATTTTACTGGAGTCTGAGCTTCAAATAACCAATCTTTGATAGCTTCCTTACCTACTTCAAATTGATCTTCAAGAAATGATTCTTGATAAGTTTTTATTTCATATTTCATTTCAAAACACCTAAACTAAATTTCTAATTTACTTTCAATGAATTTTATACCTTTTTCCATCAAATCCCTGACTGGCAAGTTGTATGGACATTTTTCCTCGCATTCCCCACAATCAGAGCATGATTTTGCAGCTACTAGAATATCTTTGTATTGCTTAACATTTGACTCATGGGGCCAGAGTTTCCACATACTTTCAGCATTGATAACCATAGGCATATAGATATCTTGGGGACAATCAGGTGTGCAATAACCGCACCATTGACAAAAAGGATCGCTCAATTCCTTTCGAATATCTGCTATTCTTTGTTCTTCTTCTACAGTGAAATTCAATGAACCGTTAACAATTTCCAAGATTTCATCAATTTCTTCTTTTTTCTCTATACCAGGGACTGGAACGACATTATCGAATTGCAAAAGATATTTCATCACTAGGTTTGCGTCAGAAAGTCTTCCACCAGCAAAAGGTTTCATAGCAGTAAATCCAATATCAAGTTTCTTTGTTAATGGAAGCAATTCTTCTTCTGCTTCATTGTTGACAAAGTTGAATGGAAAAAGAATAACGTCAAAAATCTCTGATTTAACTGCCATTTTCATTGTGTTAATGCAATGACTAGTAAATCCTATATGTCCGATTTTACCTTTATCTTGTGCTTCATAAACAGCTTCCATGATTCCCCCTTCACTAATAGCAGCTTGATACCTTTCAGGTGTACTAAAATTGTGTAATTCATAAATATCAATAAAATCGGTTTGGAGATTCTTCAGACTTTGCTCAATATCCTCAGCGGCTCTTTTCTTATCAGCCCTACTTGTTCTAGTAATTAAAATAACGTCATCTCTACGACCAACTAGTGCTTTCCCGATTCTTTCTTCACTGTTACTGTAACCAATCGATGTATCTATGATATTTATACCATTATCAACTGCATGTCTAATAACTTCAATGGCATCTTTCTCTGAGGGTCTTTGTAAAGGAATCCCACCTATACCTACTCGAGATACTTGAAGATTGGTTCTTCCTAATCTAACCTTTTTCATAGCAATTCCACGGATAGTTTATTTTTCATTAACCCATATATACATTTTCTTAAGAGTGAGTTCCTTCATTTCTACATCGCCTTTCTCCTCTTCATTGATAGGATAGAAATCAAGGTTGTAGCATTTCTTAAGAATTTCTTCCTCAGATTTTCCTGCTGAAGCCATCTTGAGCATAGTGGATTTCACCAACTCAAAGTATGCTAGAATGTATTTTAGTGGTTCTTTGTTACTAACGGGACCGTGACCAGGAACAAAATAATCGACATCCAAAGATAAATACTCCTTGAGAGTGTCAATCCATTTATCAGGATCACAGGTTTCTTCTCCACCCCAATGATAAGAATCAATGAATAAATTATCCCCAGCAAATAGAACTTTGTAATTTGGGCAGTAAATGTAGGAGGAACCCTTAGTATGACCACCGGTTTGTTTAACGATGACTTTGACATCGCCATCAACAAGCTCCATTTGTCCCTCAAATGATTTATTCGCAGGGGTTAATTCTAATCCCTCCAAAGCCAAAGGATCATCAATGCGTTTCTTTTGCTCCTCTATAACCTCATCAGTCCATTTAGGAAAGCCAATATTGAGTCTATCAACAGTCCATTTTGAAGCAAAAATATCACAATCAGAAAAATGCTGATTACCAATAACATGATCTCCGTGAAAATGAGTTAGAAAAACTGTCTCAAATTTCTTCTTTGTGACTTCCTCAACTTTTTCCCTAAATTCTTTTATTTTTCGGAGATTCATTCCTGTATCTATCATGATTAATTTTGTTGGGAGTTCTATTGCACCAACAACTACATCATAAAATAATTCATCAATCATAACATAGATATTATCTCCAAATTTCTCATATTTCATTATTAATCAGTCCTTACTATACCAATTTCTTTCCAAGTTCGAATGCTTCTTTCAACTTGTCTTGTTTCTGTTTTATCACTCCAGCATCTCCGGTACTTGGAGAAACAACTTGCCCAACAATCTCAGCCCTTCGATAATTGCCTGCATCAGTCATCATTCCAATAGTATGTCTTGCTACTGGTTCTGAACCTCCTAATGGAACTACAAAAGCAAGCTTCTTTCCTTTGATATATCCCAATCTGGAAGTGGCTAATAATCTATCAAAAAATGCTTTGAATAAACTCGTTGGTCCCCAATAGTAGACTGGAGTTCCATAAACAAATGCGGTACTTTTTCTCATCTCTTCATTTATTATTTCCATATCATCTTTGTATTTACATTGACCTTTGTCAGAACAAGCATTACATCCTTGGCAATGACCGATCTTCAAATCATTGAGAAAAATCTTATAAGTTTCAGCACCAGCTTCCTTAGCACCCGCTAAAACTTCATCAACTAATATCTCTGTGTTTCCTCCTCTTCGAGGACTTCCTACTATACCTAATACTCTTACCTTGTTTGTTTCTGTCATATGATTGATTACCCCCGAAAAAATAATAGAAAAAATATTGACAAATATTATGTCAATATTTCATGTGCTTTTTTCAACTGGTCTATGATTTCAATTTTTTGTGGACATTTTGGTTCGCACTCGCCACATTCTATGCAAGCATCTGCTTGTTTCCCAGGTGGCCAATCTTTTGTTCCAATTTTAGAATAGTAGAGTTTTCCTTGATCTTCTTGCCCATAGACTTGAGACATAATCATTGATCTAAAAATAAATGAGATATTCACTTCATTTGGACATGGCATACAGTAATTACAGCTTGTGCAAATCAGATCTGTTAATTCCTTGAATCTTGCCTCAACTTTCTTTGTGTTTATTCGTTCATCTCGAGTCAGTGTTACATCTTTACTACTTGCAATTGCTAAATTATCTTCGAGCATTTCTTCGGAACCCATGCCTGACAATGCCACTGAAACATTTGGATTTGACCATACGTACTTGAATGCTAAATCTGTGAAATTAGTTCGTTTTTTAGTTAATAGGGGTTGTAATTCTTTTGGAGGATTTCCTGCAAGTCTACCACCGCCTACTGGACCCATGACAAGAACTCCAAGACCTTTATCAGCAGCATATTTAATGATCGATTCATATTGATCATCAAGAATATTGTACTGAATCAACATGACATCAAATGCTTCAGAATCTATCATTTCTCGAGCATTATTTGGGGCATCATGGTATGAAAATCCAAAGAATTTAATTCTACCATCTTCTTTTGCTTTCTTTCCTTCTTCAAGTAATTTTAGTGGCACTACTTTCTCATCCCAACGTTTTTTACCTAAAGCATGGAGGAAGTAGATATCTATGTATTCTACATCTAATTTTTTCAAGCTTTCATTGAGGTATTTATCAAAGTGTTCTGTTTCTTTGAAGTCTTCATGCCATACAGGGCTTTTAGTTGACAAAGTAACTTTTTCTCTGTAGCCATCTTTCAGTGCTTTTCCGACAACAATTTCACTTTCATAATCGTGATAATTGTAAGCAGTATCGACGTGATTGACTCCAGCATCAAAGGCTTTTCTCATCAACTTTATTGCCTCCTCGTGTTTGATGGCGTTTTCTCCTACCTTTAATGTAGGTAGTCTCATCGCACCAAATCCTAAAATTGTTGTTTCTATACCAGTTTTTCCTAATTTTCTTTTTTCCATTTTAATCCCAATAGAAATCGTTTTATATGTCTTCTGAGTGACATTATATGTCATTAGGTTGACATGTTAGTATATTAAGGTTTCCTTAGATAAGAATATATAATTATAAAGCGACACAAAGTGAAAAACCATGAGCAAGAAAAAACTCAAGAAACCAGAGACAGAGGATTATTTTTCATACAAGCCGAAGGCACTTAAATTTCTCACTAAGGAAGAAATGAGAGTTGTTGGAGATTATTATATTATTATGCAAGCACTCCGAAAGAAATGCATGACAGCAAAAGATATCCATAATCTCTATTATGATAAAGAGAAGGAAGAGTTTGGGTATACTATCAAAACTATTTATCGTTATATTGAGAAATTGGAAAAAGTAGGTTTAATTAAGGAATCTGGTTATCGGATTACTAAGGGAACTAGAATTAGTGAGAAACTCTATTGTCGTGCTGCTAATTTGTTTTATGAAGAAGTTGAGGAAGGAGAAAAAAGCTGGTATGAAGGATCTGATGGGAAGGAATTTGTGAAAAGTCTTGGTATTCTTGTCAGTGAATTATTAGAAAATCCTGATTTTGATCACAAAGCATTTTATGAATTGTTCAAGGATTTTGCTATTGAAAAAGATGGCATCGTTTTAGAAGTCATTGGTAAAGCTAGTGAAAATCCTGAGATTGCAGAGCTGTATACCAAGCTGGATATTGAAAAGGTTAACAAATTGAACATTTATCTTAGCTTTTTGATTACCTTCTTGAAGAATCCTGACTACTTAGAGAAATTTCTGAAACTTACTGAGAAGTAGTAAATTGCGTTTTTCGTAAGTATTGATTTAAATACTCGGTCGTTTCATCTGTATGTAGTAAACTACTATAATATAGTATATTACTATATTTCCATCTTATTGGGTGATAGTGGTTTTTTTAGGGTGCCGGTAGATGAATAAAGAACAGATTAAACGTTCGACTATCAACTTACAGATTACTGAGAATCACAACCTTCTTTACTTCAACATTCCTAAAGAAATTGTTCAAAAATTATCCTTAACTGAAAACGATCTCTTGGAGTACGATGTACGCGAGAACCAATTTTTCTTCCGAAAAAAGGGTTCACAATATTTACCTAAAGAAAATCAACTGAAAATTTTCTCAGGATTGCTGGTTGAACGTAATATTACACGAAATAATACGGTCCTTAGAACAAACTTACCCAAAGAAGTTGCCCAACCTTTGGTTATCCAAAAGGGTGACAATGTTTTGATAACTTCTGATGGGAAAGTAATTGTTGGTCAAAAAAAACTTTAATGAATTCACAGGAGAATGAAGATTGCGTATAAGAGAAAGAATAATGGTGACTTTCATCGTTTTGCTTATTGTTCCACCTGTAGTAATGATCACTGTTTCAAGTGTTCGTATTAGTAGGGTTTCTCGGGATAATACAAATGATTCTTCTGATGCTTTGCTTACTGAGGAGTTAGCACATCTTCAGAGATTATCTACAGATGAGTCACAAAAAATCAATGAGTTGTTCGATCAAATCGTTGCAGAAGTCACGATGTTGGACAGCTATGCAGAGGACTTGTTCAATGACAAGATTCCGATAACTCCTTACCAATCATATTGGTGGGATAATGAATCCGAGTTTCTTGAAACAGGAAGAGTAATTCCTGGCCTTCACTACGAAGAAGATTATGAATCTTTTATTTCTTATGATAACAGCTGTTATTATTTACCTCGAACTTATATTACCAATAACTTAAGTGGAGACCCATTTAACTGGGATGCAGACTTACAGTATCTTCTTGACACATCCTCAAACCTAGACATTGCATTCAAAAATATGCATGAAGCAAATTCAAATTATGTTTGGATTTATATGGCTTTTTCACATCCCTCTTTTTCATTGTTCAGGAATTATCCATTTGATAGTATGGCCTGGACACAGGATTTAGATGAAGATGATATAATAAATCCCCCTGAAGAGGATTGGGATCCACGTGTTGAAGATTTCTATACAATTCCTGCTGCAATTAGTAATACTAGTTCTACTACAGCATTTATTGCTCCATATTTCGATCCAGTTGGATTACTCATATCCGCTGGAAGACCAGTATATTTTGACAATGGCACACTCATTGGAATTGTTAGTGTAGATATAACAGTAGCAACAATGCAAGAAAGCATTCTAAATCTAGACGTAAGCGAGAATGGATATGCCTTCTTAATTGATGATGAAGGTTCTACAATAACTCATCCAGGATTAGTTGATGATTTTGTTCCAATTCAAAACTTAGAAATGGCCGATACAACTCTTAGTGAGCAAGCTGCCTTTCAATCAATTATTGATGACATGAAAAGTGGTGGCAGCGATCAACAAAGCTTCACAAAGAATGGTGAAACATGGTATATTTCATATGATACAATTAGTGCTTCTGGTTATTCTTTAGCATTAGTAGTTCCTGAAGCAGATATCTTAGCTCCAGTAATTCAATTGCGAGAAGATATCATGGGCAGGAGTACAAATAATATACTCATTTCAGTTGCTTTGTTAGTACTTGCTTTAGTACTCATTATATTTATTTCAGTAAGCGTCTCGAGAGCAACAGTTGAACCTATTCAAGATTTCATTGACTTCTCAAAAAGAGTAGGGTCAGGAGATCTTTCGAGGGATCTAGATGAAGATGTTGCTATACCGAGAGAAATCATGGGATTGCATGAAGCGCTGGATGGATTACTGACGGCTTTGCGTTTTGGAAATACGGATTACTATGAGGGAAATCTGGATTTGGCGTTCAATAACTACTTGAAAGCTTTGAAACTGTTTGAGACAACCCAAGACCAAATGGGTATGGGCGTTTGCTTAAATAACATAGGCAATGTCTACAGGGAATGGGGCGATCTTGTCCAAGCAAGAGATTTCTATGCAAAAGCAATTGCTGTTGCTGAAAATCTTGATGACAAAGTAGGAAAGGCTTCTAGGTACAATAACTATGGCCTTGTTCTTCTTGATAGTGGAGAATTAGATGAAGCTCAGAAGTATATTGAACGTGCTCTCAAACTCAATGAGGAAATAAACAACACTCGAGGTCGAGTGTTATGTTTGAATAACCTTGGTTTAATTCACTTTAAACTTGGGTCTGTAAAACTAGCCTTTGGATATTATCAAGATGCAATGAAACTTGCTAAATCAGAGGATTTTGTGAGAGGAGTTGCTCATAGTTTGCTTAACTTGGCTATGTTTTATCTTGAACAATTCGATGTACATAGTGCGAAAACACACATGAATCAAGCTTTGGAAAACGCCCGAACTGTGAATGATGTTCTTCTTGAAGAAGAAATCCTTGAGCGACTTAAACTTGTTGAGCGTGATCTTGGAGATGATGCCAGTCAAGCTGAAATCAAACAAGCTTTAGAAGTTATTCGAGGAACTGCCACACCACAAAAGAGCGTATTATACGTTTTAGATTACAGTGGTTCAATGAGTGGTTCCCGTAATAGAGCTTCAGTTCGTGGTTCGATTGATTTGTTTAAGACTGCAATTAAGGATAAAGACACTGTAGGGATCATTACTTTCCATACAACTAGTCGTATGATTTTACAACCTACTCCAGTAAGAAATAATCGAACTAAAATTCAAGAAACCATTAAGCGATTGACAAGACCAAATGGCAATACTGCCTTATGGGATGCTGTTGCAGATGCTATCGATTCTCTCGAAAACATTGGTGGCACTCAAAGATGGTTAGTTCTACTTACTGATGGTGAGGACAATTCTAGTCGACGAACTGCTAATGAAATCAATAGAAAAATTAACAAATTAAAATCCTCTTTGAATCTAGTCGTCATTAGTGTTGGTGATATCGGAACAGATGAGGCAATCCTCATGGAGCTCTGTGATAGAACAAATGGAACCTTCATAAAAATCACAGATTCTCGAAGTGTTCATAAAGAAATCGAAAAGGCCTTCAAAACTGTTGGTCAATTGATGAGTCAGGCTCAAGTCTCTGTAGAGGGGCTGGTCTTGGATGATATGTGAGGTGATTACAAAATGGCACTACGTGATTTTATAAGAAAAAGAAGTATCCGATTCAACATTATGGTAAGTTTTGTACTTCTCTCTTTAATCTTCATAGGTGGAATTGGTGGACTTTCATATCTACTCTTCCAAAGAGCAGGAGAGCAAACAATAGTGGATAGTCGAGATGCTCTTGTTGATCAAATCAAAGAAAATATTGACATCACTGCTGACAAGAACTCACAAATCATAAATGAAAAGCTCTCAAGTGCAGAAGCTATGGTTCAATATCAAGCATCTGAATTAGAATATCTCTTCTCCGGGAATAACCGATACGGTGACCGGGATGTCTACTATGATTATGTCTTCGAATATAATCAATCATATGCTCCTACAGATTTGTATAACGACATACCTTACGGTGTGAACCTTAGCTGGGATTACTCGAGTTATTACTTAGAAGGATCAAATTCAACACACTATCAACCAAAAGCAGGAATACAAAATATTACTCTCGAAACAGTAGCATCTATGGATTATGTCTTCCAATATATCCATGACAATGCTCCGGAATTCAGATGGCTGTATATAGCATTTGAATTAACTGATGTTGATAACACAGATTTGTTCATCAATTATCCCGGAAGCATACTAATGGATGATGATACCATTCGAAACAATCAGTCTGAATGGTATGAAGCTCATACTGAAGATTGGTACATGGATGTTTACGCCGGAGACGGTGAAATTGTCTTTACAGAACCCTATACTGACGAATTTGATGGAGTACCACTTATCACAATTGGACGGTTAGCGAAATTTGACAATGGAACTGATTTAGCTGTTATTTGTGGTGATATTTCTATTGATGACATGGTTGACAAAATCATCAATGTGCAAGTCTTAGATACAGGATATGCATCTTTGATCACATCTAGTGGATTGGTTGTTGCACATCCAGATC
>JAHLVZ010000156.1 GCA_019058165.1 Candidatus Heimdallarchaeota archaeon | reverse complement strand
CGATGACAAATACTTAAATTTACTCTAGAATTTAGAAACATAAGATGAGAATTTATATTCGTAAGTATAGATAGAATCGTTTGAAAATTTTGAGTTGTTGAAGATGAAAAAAGGTATTGGTCAAGAATTTATGGAAAAAACCAAGTACAAGTATTTGGAAGAGTCTGATCAAAGAAAAAAGGTAAAAAATCCTCCACTGCAAACAGCTTATGACAAGACAAAGAAAATAATCGATTTACCTGCTTCAGATAAAATTGATGTTCCTAGTTGTGATTTAAGAAAAGCAATAGAAGATAGAGAAAGTGTTCGAAAATATAGCACTGAAGCTCTAACTCTAAACGAATTAGCTTGGCTTTTATGGGCAACACAAGGAATAAAAGAAATCGGTGAAATATGGACCAAAAGAATCGTGCCATCTGCTGGAGCAAGACATGCGTTTGAAACTTATCTTTTAATCAATAATGTTGAAGGTTTGAAACCAGGTATTTATCGGTATTTAGCTCTCGATCATAAACTTGTGGAAATTGATCTTACTGAAGATATTGGTGATCGAGTTGTAGAAGGTGCTTATGGTCAAAAAATGGTTAAAGCAGGAGCTGTTTCATTCATTTGGGTTGCCATTCCTTATCGAATTACTTGGCGTTATGGGCAAAGGAGTTATCGCTATCTTCACTTAGATATTGGTCACGTAGCACAGAATCTATACCTTGCAGTAGAGAATATTAATTCTGGTTGTTGTGCAATAGCAGCTTTCTATGATGAAAAAATGAATGATATACTCGGTATAGACGGAGAAGAACAATTCGTAATTTACATGGCATCTATGGGTAAAAAAATAGTATAAAAGAAAAAGAATTATCCAAAAGGATAATTTTTCTCTTTATTTTTTAATAAATTCAAAATATAACATAGATCCTTTTTCTGATTTAATATTTAATTCAAAACATGCTTTCTTGCACATCTCTGTTATCAATTTTTTATCTTGAAAAATAAATCTTACACCATATCCAGATTTAATTTCTTTTTTAGGTAATTTCGCTTCAATCGGAACCACATAAAATTCTACTTTGTCATTAGGTTTCTCACTGGGAATCTCAGAATCCCAAACTAAGAATTTACCACCAGGTTTTAGCACACGATAAACTTCGTTTATTGTTTCCTGCTTTGTTTTGCTATCCATATACATAAGAGTATAAAATGAAGCAGCTGTTCCAAAAGTATTATCTAAAAATTTGAGATCTGTCGCATCCATAACGATTTTCATATTATCACTTGGAGCTTCTTCAAGTTCTCTCTTATTCTTATCAATGGAAATTACTTGTTCTCCCATTAATTGACCTATTACTCCTTCTCCTCCTCCACCAATATCAAGAATAAATCCTTTTTCTTCTAAAGGTTCTAATATTGGTTTATGAGCTTCAGCAATCTGCATTTTTTCCTGATCTGGCATATCATTCATTTTAAGTTTCTCCTTGTTCAGTATTTTTTTCATCAAAATTTATTTTCATATAAAGGGATTCTTCTGTTAATTCAAATCCAGCTTTGAGCATCATATCAATTAGAGCTTTTCTGTGCATAGACAAATTAAGTTTCAAATAGTTTGTATCATGAGTTATCATTGCAGCCAATTTTGAAATAGCAGGTATTACTAACTCTCTATCCTCATTTCTTACAAGAGGTGTTGTGATACTTAATCCATCTTCAATCCTTGATGTTGATGCACTTATATATCCTATAGTCTTAGTATCAGTATTTTTGTGAAGTGAGTAAATGTATATCTTTTGTCCGGCAGCTCTTGAAGCAATGAATCGTATAAATCGATTTGGAACATAATCTTTAGCCATCTTGTTTCTATCACGATTTTCAAGCATCTTTTGAGGAAAGCAAACATCTAGTAGATTATCATACAATTCGAAATCTATCTCATCAATTTCTTTTAGAACTACGGAATCATCAGATGAAATTTTGTTTTGTGAGTGATCAAGCTTTAATTTTCCTGTATGATAATATCTCTCAAATCCTTCTCTTTCATATAGTTTTATGGCTCCGGTATTCTGAGCATGAACGTCTAGGGTAATTTTCTCTACGCCTAATTTTTCACCATCAGAAACAGCTTTTTGGAATAATTTCTTAGCTAATCCTTGACGACGGTAATCTGGATGGGTCATTACATTGCCTATTGTCGCTGATTTTTTTTCAGTGGACAAAGTTAAAGCACTAACAAGCTTACCATCACGTTTGATGCCATAATTAATCATATCAACTTTCATAATTTTCATCATTAAGCGATAAATTGGCTTGTTAATTTTCTTCATCAATTTTCCAATTTCAACTAGATTAATTCGATCTCGTTCCAAACCTTCACCAAAACAAAGTAAAAGAAGATCAATGAACTCATCATTTTCATCTCTCTTTAAAATCACAATTTCTGAATCTTGAACATTATCTGCCTTCAACATAACAATCCCTGGTTTTTGCGAATAATATTAGTTGTATCACCAATAGGGTGAGCACTAATAAAAAGATAAGTGGGCACTTATGAACACCTTTTGCTTACTCTTGTAAAACAAAACATAAATGAATCTCAAGATTGAATAAAATATAGATTCAATGAGAATTGTAGGGACTGTGACTACTCGATGAAAGAGAAAATAAGAACTCTTGTAGATTTTCATAAAGAGAAAATAATAAAATTGACTAAAACTCTGATTGCTATCCCTTCTGAAACTGGGACAGAGGGAATGATAATTTCAGTCTTGACAAGAGAAATGCATGAGATGGGTTTTGAGGAAATAATTATTGATGATATGGGTAATCTGATAGGAAAAATAGGCACTGGTCCCAAAATTTTGGCAATTGATGCTCATGTTGATACAGTAGGATTAGGGGAATTAAGTAATTGGGGATTTAATCCATTATATGGTAAGATAGAGGATAACAAGATCTACGGACGTGGATCGTGTGATCAAAAAGGAGGTTTAGCAACTGCATTATATGCAGTCAAGTTGTTAAAGGAGATTGGTATTCCGAAGAATCTCACAATATATTTTGTAGCATCTATTTTCGAAGAAAATGCTGAAGGAGTTAATTGGCAATTTATCATCAATAATTTAGGAATAAAACCTCAAGCGGTATTATTAACAGAACCATCGAATTTAGGAATTAGTTTGGGTCATAGGGGAAGAATTGATCTTGAGGTTCATGCTACAGGGATATCTAGTCATGGATCAATGCCAGATTTAGGAGATAATCCAATTTACAAATTGAGTAAAATTATAACAGAGATCGAGAAACTGCATGATAATTTACCAGAAGATCCAGATTTTGGCAAGGGATCAATAGCAGTAACTGCAATTAGTTCCCAAAGTGTTTCTCTAAATGCAGTTCCGGAAAAGGCATTGATTTACTTAGATCGAAGATTGGGATTAGCTGATTCAGAGGAAAGCGTAATTAAAGAAATAACTGAACTCCCTTCTGTAAAAGAATCGAAAGCAAAGGTCAAAGTATACTCTTTCAAAATTAGAACACATAAGGGGTACGTACAAACGATTAATGCATACTATCCCTCGTGGAAGATGAGTGTAGAACATCCTTTAGTTCAAGTAGCAATTGAAGCATTCAAATTACAGTTTGATGAAAATCCTGAAACCAAATACTGGCAGTTCTCAACCAATGGTGTAGCAACAAAGGGATTGTTTGATATACCAACAATTGGATTTGGTCCAGGAGACGAAAAGTATGCTCACACTTGTGAGGAACATGTACCTATTGAACATCTCGTAAAGGCAACAGAATTTTACCTAAGATTTTATTTGAATTGGGCTGAAAAAACAGCAGATTAAATCTATGAGAGAAGTATTTTGCCTGAACTTAACCAAGAACAAAAAAAAATCATTAGTAAAATTGAGGAAAAGATTCAACATATAATAAAAGAAGAAACCAATTATTCCTCAAATAAGAACGTGTATTTCACCCAAAACGAAGGACTCGTTCTCTCCATAGGATTAACAAACTTGAATCTTAAAGAATTGCCAGATGAAGTTGAGAAACTGAATGAATTAATTGCATTAGATTTTTCTAGAAATCTTTTAGCAGAAATACCTGAGCTATTACTAAAACTGCCAAAATTAGCTGTTTTAAATTTGAGTTATAATCAAATTGCCAGAATACCTGATTGGATTGAGAAACTTGTTTTACTACGAGATATCAAGTTAAATAATAACCAGCTCTACACCTTACCGAGAACTATAGGGAATTGTAAACTCGTAAGAAAAATCTATTTGCAAAATAATCAGATTCATTCATTACCAAGAGAACTACTCGAGTTGAAATTACTGGAAGAATTGCATTTAGATTTCAGAGCATCAATGCATAAAACAACAAAAGGGATCTTAGCTCAACTCGAGAGTAAAGGGTGTAAAATAAGAAGTGATTACAATAGAAGATGAATATATTACTCGTATCATTTTTTCTTCTTCTTTTCTAATCTTTCTTGCTTGCGTTTTAGACGTTTGTTCTTCCCATAATTAGGTGATAACATTAAGAGAAAAGGTCGAACAATTGGTTTGAATAGTCGAGCTAAAACTCTAGCTGCTCGTGTATTATCAACCATTTCTTGAAAGAGATCTTTCATTTCATGTTTTTGGAATTGTAGTAATTTTTCTAGTTCAGTAGTATCATAGAAACAACAATGGAAAGGTTCGATGCTGAAGGCTTCATCAGGTAACATATCTACTCCCATGAATGGTAACATGTTCTCAAGAAATTCTCTATAATACATTTGAGAACTTTTTCCGCCACCAAGGTTGAAAACATTACCAAACATTTCATTTTTCTCAATGGTCTTTGCTATTGCTAAACCAGCATCTAAGGTGTGTGTGAATTCAATTGGTGTATCTAGTGGCATTCGGAACATTAGTGGTGTGAGAGCAATCTTCTCTGCGTTTGGAATATAGCTAAGTCTGAAGATAACAAAATCGACACCAGATTCTCGAATATATTCTTCTGATTGTATTTTTGTTAATGCATAGAAATCATCGGGACTTGGATTGAAAGGATAATCAATATCTATACAATGCTCTCCAAGTTCTCTTACATCTCCGTACACTGCTACTGATGAAGTATAGATTATCTTTGGTTTGGATGTTTGTTTAACAATTGCATTAACGATATTTTTTGTTCCACCAAGATTGATATCAAAGGTTCGTTTTCTACTCCTATTTGCAGCAGGCGATATAATCGCTCCTATATGTAGAACAATATCTTGACCCGTAACTGCTTTTTCAACTTTTTTTGGATTTCGTAAGTCTCCCCAAATGATCTTAACGTTTTTCTTGAATTTCCTTGATTCTTTTCGATTAGCAAGCTTCGGTCTATCAAAACAAGTGATTTCATATTTATTTTTGGCAATTAAAGCCTTTAAGGTGCTAGCACCAACGTTGCCAAAGGCACCTGTAACTAAAACTTTCATTTCTAATTGATCCTCTAAATAGTTGTAATAGATATAATAAGACTCCTGTTTTGCATTTAAAGTCTGAAAAACATTAGTCTCGAAACATAAGAATCTTCCGTTTTCTTGACCATTTATGAGTAGCTACTCAAAGATAAAATTTGTTCAAACAATTGTTTGAGGAAATTCACTCGAAATCACCGCTATAAATTTTAATAAGTTATTTCACACAAATAGGGCGATTACAATCTACCTAAGTAATCTTTGGAGATATTACCAATTGAGCGAGGAAAAGAGGATTGGTGTCTATATTTGTATGTGTGGTTCAAATATAGCATCTACCGTTAACTGTGAAGAAATAACTGAATATGCGAAAACACTTCCAAATGTTATACATGCTCATACTTTCAAGCATAGCTGTTCTAAACCAAGTCAAAAGAAAATACAGGAAGATATCGCAGAACATAATTTGAATCGAATAGTGGTTGCATCTTGTAGTCCAAGAATGCACGAAGAAACTTTCAGAAAAACAGTACAAAATGCTGGACTAAATAAGTACTTATTTGAAATGGCTAATATAAGGGAACAAGTTAGCTGGGTAACAGATGACATTGAAAAAGCAACTCAAAAAGCAAAAGCCCTTGTTAGAATGGCTGTAAGTAGGGCTGCACTTCTCGAACCTTTAAGTCCAAATGTTGTTTCTGGTGTACCACAAGCTTTGGTTATTGGAGGAGGTGTCACAGGTATCACTGCATCCTTAGCTC